>NZ_CP183075.1:617500-917500 GCF_048401115.1 Pseudoalteromonas sp. US3C1013
GAAACCCGGTGATCTAGCCATGGGCAGGTTGAAGGTTGAGTAACATCAACTGGAGGACCGAACCCACTAACGTTGAAAAGTTAGGGGATGACCTGTGGTTAGGAGTGAAAGGCTAATCAAACCGGGAGATAGCTGGTTCTCCCCGAAATCTATTTAGGTAGAGCCTCGGACGAATACTTACGGGGGTAGAGCACTGTTAAGGCTAGGGGGTCATCCCGACTTACCAACCCTTTGCAAACTCCGAATACCGTAAAGTAATATCCGGGAGACACACGGCGGGTGCTAACGTCCGTCGTGAAGAGGGAAACAACCCAGACCGCCAGCTAAGGTCCCAAAGTCATAGTTAAGTGGGAAACGATGTGGAAAGGCCCAGACAGCCAGGAGGTTGGCTTAGAAGCAGCCATCCTTTAAAGAAAGCGTAATAGCTCACTGGTCGAGTCGGTCTGCGCGGAAGATGTAACGGGGCTAAACTATGCACCGAAGCTGCGGATTCAGAATTTATTCTGAGTGGTAGGGGAGCGTTCTGTAAGCGGTTGAAGGTGTACCGGGAGGTATGCTGGACGTATCAGAAGTGCGAATGCTGACATGAGTAACGATAATGCGGGTGAAAAACCCGCACGCCGGAAGACCAAGGGTTCCTATCCCATGTTAATCAGGGTAGGGTAAGTCGACCCCTAAGGCGAGGCCGAAAGGCGTAGTCGATGGGAAACGGATTAATATTTCCGTACTTGGTATAATTGCGATGGGGGGACGGAGCAGGCTAAGCAAGCATGGCGATGGTAGTCCATGTGAAAGTGTGTAGGCTAGTGACTTAGGTAAATCCGGGTTGCTGTTAGGCTGAGACACGAGACGAGTCACCAAGGTGATGAAGTTGCTGATGCCATACTTCCAGGAAAAGCCTCTAAGCTTCAGATTATACCGAATCGTACCCCAAACCGACACAGGTGGTCAGGTAGAGAATACTAAGGCGCTTGAGAGAACTCGGGTGAAGGAACTAGGCAAAATCGTACCGTAACTTCGGGAGAAGGTACGCTCCGATTGGTGATGAGACTTGCTCTCTAAGCTGATTGGAGCCGCAGTGACCAGGTGGCTGGGACTGTTTATTAAAAACACAGCACTGTGCAAAATCGCAAGATGACGTATACGGTGTGACACCTGCCCGGTGCCGGAAGGTTAATTGATGGGGTTATCTTCGGAGAAGCTCTTGATCGAAGCCCCGGTAAACGGCGGCCGTAACTATAACGGTCCTAAGGTAGCGAAATTCCTTGTCGGGTAAGTTCCGACCTGCACGAATGGTGTAACCATGGCCACGCTGTCTCCACCCGAGACTCAGTGAAATTGAAATCGCAGTGAAGATGCTGTGTACCCGCGGCTAGACGGAAAGACCCCGTGAACCTTTACTACAGCTTGGCACTGAACATTGAACCTACATGTGTAGGATAGGTGGGAGACTTAGAAGCAGAGACGCTAGTTTTTGTGGAGTCGTCCTTGAAATACCACCCTTGTAGTTTTGATGTTCTAACGTTGGCCCCTGAATCGGGGTTACGGACAGTGCCTGGTGGGTAGTTTGACTGGGGCGGTCTCCTCCCAAAGAGTAACGGAGGAGCACGAAGGTTGGCTAAGTACGGTCGGACATCGTACGGTTAGTGTAATGGTAGAAGCCAGCTTAACTGCGAGACAGACACGTCGAGCAGGTACGAAAGTAGGTCATAGTGATCCGGTGGTTCTGAATGGAAGGGCCATCGCTCAACGGATAAAAGGTACTCCGGGGATAACAGGCTGATACCGCCCAAGAGTTCATATCGACGGCGGTGTTTGGCACCTCGATGTCGGCTCATCACATCCTGGGGCTGAAGTCGGTCCCAAGGGTATGGCTGTTCGCCATTTAAAGTGGTACGCGAGCTGGGTTTAGAACGTCGTGAGACAGTTCGGTCCCTATCTGCCGTGGGCGTTTGAGAATTGAGAGGGGTTGCTCCTAGTACGAGAGGACCGGAGTGAACGAACCGCTGGTGTTCGGGTTGTCATGCCAATGGCATTGCCCGGTAGCTACGTTCGGAACTGATAAGCGCTGAAAGCATCTAAGCGCGAAGCAGGCCTCGAGATGAGTTCTCACTAGACTTTTAAAGTCTCTGAAGGGCCGTTGAAGACTACAACGTTGATAGGCAAGATGTGGAAGTGGTGTGAGCCATTAAGCTAACTTGTACTAATTACCCGTGAGGCTTAACCATACAACGCCAAACGCGTTTTATGTGATAGTGAAACAAGCGAAGAAGTTAATATAACTAAAGTAGATACTAGAAGACTTTATTATCAGAATTCCAAATTTTAGTTAGTGCGTAGCGATACGGACTGACACCCAAATTTGCTTGGTGACAATAGCGTTTTGGACCCACCTGACCCCATGCCGAACTCAGTAGTGAAACGAAACAGCGCCGATGATAGTGTAGCATTTGTTATGTGAAAGTAGGACATTACCAGGCTCCAAATTTAGTCGAAAGACTTTAAATTTAAAAAAATTAATAATAAGAAAATTGAAAAGAATTTTCTTGGTGACAATAGCGTTTTGGACCCACCTGACCCCATGCCGAACTCAGTAGTGAAACGAAACAGCGCCGATGATAGTGTAGCATTTGTTATGTGAAAGTAGGACATTACCAGGATCTAAATAAGAGAAACCCGTTACAGCAATGTGACGGGTTTTTTGCTGTTTGGGGTTTAGTAAATAGAGCCCATGCCAAACTCAGTAGCCAAACAAAACAGCTCGAAGGCGAGCCCCGCGGAAGGTCGCCCCGATACAATGATAGTGTAGCATTTGCTATGTGACTTTCTACCGCTGTGGGCACCATGACATTACGAGGATCCAATTAAAGAAACCCGTTACAGCAATGTAACGGGTTTTTGTTGTCTGGGGTTTAGTAAATATCTAAGAGCCCATGCCAAACTCAGTAGCCAAACAAAACAGCTCGAAGGCGAGCCCCGCGGAAGGCCGCCCCGACACAATGATAGCATCGCTTTTGCTATGTGACTTTTTACCGCTGTGGGCACTGCGACATTCTACTGCGCTGTCGCTACGATGTAGCCCACCGACTCTAATTAAAGGCATCAGATTAAAGTAAAAAAAGTAGGAACTTAAAGCCCTTACTATGGTTTACTTATGCTGTAATAGTTTCGAAGTTTGTAGTGAAATATTTTCATTGATATCAGCGAACCCCCTATTTGCTCAACATTACCATGCGGTTATGGATCTGACGTGTTAAAATTTGGTTTTAGATTTCGTATTATTGAGGTGTCGATTGCCAACGAGTGATTATCAACGAGTGTTAAATGAGATAACTCAAGAGGTTAAGCCTTTACTAACGCAGGGTAAAGTTGCCGATTATATACCGGCATTGGCAGAGGTTTCTCCTGAGCAGTTCTCTATTGCTATTTATACTACGGACGGAGAAATTTTCTGCGCCGGTGATTGTGAGCAACGTTTCACAATTCAATCTGTATCTAAAGTAATGACTCTGACATTAGCGTTGCAACGCTATGGCGATGAATTATGGAATAGAGTTGGCAAAGAGCCTTCTGGTACGGCGTTTAACTCTCTGACACAGCTTGAGTTTGAAAAAGGGATTCCACGTAACCCATTTATTAATGCGGGAGCGATTGTTACCTGTGATGCTCTGTATAGTCGTTTATCTGCACCTATGCACTCTATGCTTGAAACATTTCGCGATTTATCAGGTAATCGCAGTATTGTAATTGACAAGCAAGTGGCTAACTCAGAATATGAGTTTAGGCATAGAAATGCGGCAATGGCACATTTAATGAAATCATTCGGTAACTTTGAGAATGAAGTAGATGATGTCCTTTGGTCGTATTTTAATTTTTGTGCCATAGAACTTAATTGTATTGAACTTGCCAAGGCGTACAATTTTTTAGCCAATAAAGGGATAGATTACAGCTCAAATAAACGAGTACTTTCTAGTCGTCAAAACAAGCAACTAAATTCGTTGTTGTTTACCAGTGGGTTATATGACGCAGCGGGTGACTTTGGTTATCGTGTTGGCATGCCAGGTAAATCGGGTGTTTCTGGAACAATATTAGCGGTGTTACCGAATAGATTTACAGTGGCAGTCTATTCACCAGGATTAAACTCTTTTGGTAACTCAGTGGCGGGAATAGCAGCATTAGAGCTGCTATCTAAAAAGCTTGATATATCGATATTTTAGCTTTGTTTAGCGTAATGGGATCTTATTGATCCCAATACACTTGTTCTAAACAATCTTCGCGCTCAGGCAAACCACGTGATAAGCGAGGAGAGTGCTGTACAAGCACTTCAAAGCTAGCACGGTTAGCGTATTTACTAATTTGTGCGAGCGAAGAGTAGGTAATGGCTTGTTGCTGATGCTTTGCTGAATTAGCAACATTCAACTTATGATAAACATTCGCTGATAAGTCATGTAAAACCGCGGCTAAAGCACAGTCACCGGCACCATTGGTATTTTTAATCGAGTCAGGCCCACCCATAAACGGCGCTGTATGGCTATATGCCTTTATAGGATTTTCACAGTCAACTTTACGCATTGCACGTGAAAATTCATAACGATTAAAATCTGGTATAGCACCCGGTAATAATGGGTACTCTGTTTCACGTTTGCAGCTGTCATCAACAAAGCCAGCCATAAATAAGCCTTTTTCACCGGCTGTACAAATAACTAAGTCAACCCAGTCTAATGCTTTGTCAGCAGCAAGAAGTGGATCTTCATATCCAGTAATTGCTTGGCCTTCTTCTTCGTTCATAGCAAGTATATCAACATGCTTTTCTACAAAGTTAGCCCACCATGTCGGGTCCTGCTCGATAAGAAACTTAGTCCCTAGAGTTAATACCACCGGTACATTTGCATCGTTAGCGTACTTGATTGCTTGCATGGTCGCTTCGGTCATGGTTTCATCACCTTGAGTACGCATTAAATAAGCACTGATGACTAATGCTGATGAGCCTTCTATTAGCTCTTTATCAATTGACTCTGGCTTTAGGTAATTCATCAGGCCAGCACTAATAGCAAACGTGCGCTCACCTGTTTCATCAATCAAGGTAAAGCAACGGCCAATAGGACCATCGACTGGTTGTAAGTAGTCTAAATCTACACGACTTGAGTTATTACATAAAAATCGATAAGCATAACTGCCTATTTTTATATTTTCGCTCATTACGCCTAATAGTACCGAACGATCATCAGCAAGTACGGAATAGTTGTGCATCGTGTTGCCAACGGTTCCTCCTGCGAATTCGTAATCGACCATATCGTTTAGTTTTAAGCGATCGTATAAAGCATTAGTGATGTCATTATCTATAACTTGCGACATCCCTCGGCGCAATTGAAATTCATCGAGAAAAGCTTGGTCAACCTTAGCTTCTATATCAACAACGATTTGATCGATCCCCGTAATATAGCTGCGGTGTAATCGTTCTGTGGCGTTAAGTTGATTGGTCAGTGGATCTTTGGCTTCCACTGGAAAATAATGTTTATGCCTGCGGCGTCCAGGAAATTTCATTTGCTACCCGTGTTGTGAGCTAAATAAAAAAAGCGAGAGATTATAGCGTAAATCCCGCCTTATGGGCCATGGTAAACCACTTAAATTTGTTTTATTTTTGCAATAAAGTGATCAATTACGCATTTTTTTACGCTAAGTTGGTATAATTACGGCATAAAAAATAGTTAAGTAATAATCATGACAGAGCCATTTGACGACCAATATTGGATGGAACAAGCTCTTGTGTATGCAAAACAAGCAGAGCAACTCGATGAGATCCCGGTAGGCGCCATTATTGTCAAAAATAATCAGCTTATAAGCGCGGGTTATAATCGCTCAATTACCGATAATGACCCATCTGCCCACGCTGAGATGATAGCGGTAAGAGAAGCCGGAAAAGTGCTTAACAACTATCGCTTAATTGACTGCACTTTGTATGTCACGTTAGAGCCTTGCTCTATGTGTGCAGGTCTGTTAGTGCACAGCCGAATTAAACGTTTAGTATTTGGTGCAGCCGATGCTAAAACGGGTTCTGCTGGTTCTATTATGAACTTGTTGCAAGAACCTCGTTTAAACCATCAAGTAGAAATAACGGGTGGGGTTTTAGAGACACAATGTGCTGAGACTATTTCTAGTTTTTTTAAGCGTCGCCGAGCACAAATTAAAGCCGCAAAGCTAGCCGCTCGCAACCTTAACAACGATTAGTCTGCAGCTGCTATTAAGGCGTCTAGCTCAGCCATTTGCTGCATAGCAAACATACGACGGCGCCAAATTATCTTTTTATGTAAGTTTCTTAACATCACTCGACGACGAGTGGCAGTTGAGTGTTTTATACAACGTTTAAGCTGATGTGTACGTCTACGTTTAAGCATTACTTATCCTTATGTGCTTGGTGATGACACAGATTTTAATACAATTGAGCCAGATTATTGAATAATTGATTGCAAGTAAACAACTATTTGCTTTTCTAACATGTAGCTAATATAGCGCGAAATTTTCATAGCGCTTTTATTTTTCTTTTTCTACGCCATCACTAATACGTTGATTTGCATCACCTGGTTTAATGCTTTTATCTTTTGTTTCTTTTTCTGTTTCGGAAGTTGGTGGTATAGTTGCCATTGCATTATTTTCATCTAGCCAAACAAGCGCATCGTAATAGCGACGAATATTATCAACATAAGTCACTGCAACATCACCGCGAGCATAGCCATAGCGGGTATTACGGTAGTGACGTTTTTTTACTAGCAATGGTAAGCGCTTTTTAACGTCAGCCCATTTATCAGGGCTAGCTCCTTGCTGTTCGGTAATTATGCGGGCATCGTTGACGTGCCCCCAACCAACATTATAAGCGGCAAGTGCAAGCCAAGTACGATCAGGCTGCGGGATTCTATCAGGTATACGCTTGATTAATTTAGCTAAGTATTTCGCACCGCCACGTATGTTTTGTTCTGGTTCTAAGCGATTAGTAACACCGACTTGTTTTGCTGTGCGCCTTGTTAGCATCATAATACCGCGTACACCCGTTGGTGACTTAGCTCGTGGGTTCCACATCGACTCTTGATAACTCAATGCAGCAAGTAAGCGCCAATCAAGGCTACCCGCATATTGCACAAACCAAGGTTGATATTTAGGCAGTGTTTCTTTTATTGCATCTATGTAGGCTAAGGTATTAACGTAATTAAACTGACGTACATGGCCAAAGTACTTTTCTTCAAGTACATAAAGTTGATTGTTTTGTTTTGCCTCACCAAAAAAAGGAACTAGCAATGCGTACAATGAGTCATCATTCGACTTTCTTAGTATCCATGCAATTGAATCATTACGGGTAACTGAAAAGCCAATACTCAAGTTAGGGTGATAGCGCCTAAACAACGCTAATGTATGAGAGTCCGCTAAGGTGTAATCTATTTCCCCATCAATAACGGCTTGTAGTAACTCTTCTTCATCAAATTCTTCGGTTTCATTCCAAGTTAAATCTGGGTTGTTTTGTTTTATTTCTTCTAATGTTAATGAATGACTACTTTTAGCAATAATGGTGAAGTTTCCGGTTAAATCATCAAAATCACGAGGGCGTTCACGCCCTTGTTTAAAAACTAATTTTTGACTTATCGTTCTGTAAGTTGGGCCATAGCGGTAACGTTTGGCGCGCGCCTTGTTAAAAGTAAGCCCAGAGGCAATTAAATCGAGATCGCCACTATTTAAGCGCGCAAACATATCGGATAAATTAAAAAAGGGCACAATTTCAAGCTCTACCCCAAGGTAGTCGGCGAATGCTTGAGAGAGTTCAAATTCAAACCCTTGTTCTCCTTGAACAGCTTGATAATAATTACTTGCACTGGCGAGTGTACCAACGCGAATTTTATTTTCTGATTTAATTTGGGCGAGCTGTGTTGACTGCTCTTGTGTGTTACAGGCACACAAAAGGATGACTAACGTAATGATTGTTATTAGCTTTATCTTCAACATATTCGCCTCTTTAGCATCGTATCTCCTGTTATAACAAAACTTACTGATTACGTCACTTACCGTTTAATCGCAGCCAGTAAAAAATAGGTGTAAACAAAAAGAAAAAGTTAATTTAATGAAAAGCGCATTTTTGAGTTAAATCTGAGAGTAATTTGGACTATAATACGCGCCTAAAATATCGTTCAATCCCTAACCCCGGGTGAAATTACTTATGTTGATCCTTCGTGGTGCACCAGCACTTTCAGAGTTCAGAGTTAATAAAATTTTAGCGCGTTGCCAACAATTGCAACTTCCTGTCACCAATGTATATGCCGAATACGCTCACTTTGCCGATTTAACATCGCCATTAAACAATGATGAGCAAACCAAACTTGAGAAGTTATTAACCTATGGACCAACAATTGCTGAGCATGCGCCAGCGGGTCAGTTGGTATTAGTAACGCCTCGCCCTGGTACTATTTCGCCATGGGCTTCAAAAGCGACTGATATCGCTCATAACTGTGGGCTTAAGCAAGTTCACCGAGTTGAGCGTGGTATTGCTTACTATGTTGAAGGTGATTTAAGCGCCGAGCAACTTACACAGGTTACAGCGCTTCTTCATGACCGTATGACCGAAGCTACTCATAGTAAATTAGAAGATGCAGCGCAGTTATTTCGCAGTGATGCACCTCGCCAAATGTCATCAGTTGATATTTTAGGTGGCGGCCGCGAAGCATTAGCCGTAGCCAATATAGAGCAAGGGTTTGCACTTGCTGATGATGAAATTGACTACTTAGTTGAAAACTTCATCAAGTTAGGGCGCAATCCTAACGACATCGAATTATTCATGTTTGCACAAGCAAACTCAGAGCATTGTCGTCATAAAATATTTAATGCTGATTGGACTATCGATGGTATTGAACAGCCAAAGTCGCTGTTTAAAATGATTAAAAATACCTTTGAGCATAACCCTGAAAATGTACTGTCTGCTTATAAAGATAATGCAGCCGTAATGAAAGGCTCAAAGGCGGGTCGCTTCTTCCCGAATGCGCAAGGTGAATATGCGTATCATCAAGAAGACATTGAAATATTAATGAAGGTTGAAACCCATAACCACCCAACAGCAATTGCTCCTTTCTCTGGTGCGGCAACAGGGTCGGGCGGTGAGATTCGCGATGAAGGTGCAACTGGCCGTGGTTCAAAACCAAAAGCCGGCTTAGTGGGCTTTACTGTATCTAATTTACGTATTCCAGGTTTTGAACAACCTTGGGAGAGTGATTTTGGTAAGCCTGGGCGCATAGTGAATGCCCTTGATATTATGACTGAAGGCCCATTAGGTGGTGCTGCGTTTAATAATGAGTTTGGCCGTCCTAATCTTTTAGGTTATTTCCGTACATACGAAGAAAAAGTAACCAGCCACAATGGTGAAGAGGTACGTGGTTACCACAAGCCAATAATGCTTGCCGGTGGTTTAGGTAATATTCGTGCTGATCATGTTCAAAAAGGCGATATTCCAGTAGGCGCAAAACTGATTGCGCTTGGCGGCCCTGCAATGAACATTGGTTTAGGCGGTGGTGCTGCATCTAGCATGGCATCGGGTCAATCAAACGAAGATTTAGATTTTGCTTCTGTTCAACGTGAAAACCCAGAAATGGAACGTCGTTGTCAAGAAGTGATCGACAAATGTTGGCAGCTAGGTGATGCAAACCCTATTGCGTTTATACACGATGTGGGCGCTGGTGGTTTATCAAATGCATTCCCTGAGCTTGTAGATGATGGTGGCCGTGGTGGTAAATTCCAACTGCGTGACATCCCTAATGATGAGCCGGGCATGGCACCACACGAAATTTGGTGTAATGAATCGCAAGAGCGCTATGTGCTTGCTGTGGGCGTTGAAGACTTTGCACGCTTTGAAGCAATTTGTAAGCGTGAGCGCGCACAATATGCAGTTATTGGTGAAGCAACAGAAGAGCGTCATTTAACGGTTGCAGATAATCATTTTGATAACAGCCCTGTAGATTTACCATTGGATGTATTACTAGGTAAAGCACCTAAAATGCATCGTGATGTTACGTCGCAACAAGTAGTAGGCACTGCATTAAATGTAGAGGCAATTAATCCTGCGGATGCAGCGCAGCGTTTATTACGTTTACCAACCATTGCAGAAAAAACTTTCCTCATTACTATTGGCGATCGCTCTGTAACTGGTTTAGTAGCGCGCGATCAAATGGTAGGCCCATGGCAAGTGCCTGTTGCTAACTGTGCAGTTACCGCAGCAACTTACGATACTTACCACGGTGAAGCTATGTCACTAGGTGAACGTACTCCAGCGGCATTACTTAATTATGGCGCCTCAGCACGTTTGGCTGTGGCCGAGTCTCTTACAAACATTGCTGGTGCTAATATTGGTAGCCTTGAGAACATTAAGTTATCTGCAAACTGGATGGCGGCTGCGGGTCACCCTGGCGAAGACGCAGGTTTATATGAAGCGGTTAAAGCTGTTGGTGAAGAGTTATGTCCAGCACTTGGTTTAACTATACCTGTAGGTAAAGACTCGATGTCGATGAAAACGACATGGAAAAATGAAGATGATACAACTGAGCAATCAGTAACATCACCTTTATCACTGATTATTACAGCGTTTGGCCGCGTTGATGATGTACGTAAAACGGTGACTCCACAGCTGCGCACTGATAAAGGCGAGACATCGCTTATATTAGTTGATTTAGGTGCGGGTAAAAACCGACTGGGCGCATCAAGCCTTGCACAAGTTTATAAGCAGCTTGGTGATGTTACTCCAGATGTAGACAGCCCTGAGTTACTAAAAGGCTTTTACAATGCTATGCAGGCGCTAGTGGCTGATAGTAAGCTACTTGCGTATCACGATCGTTCAGACGGTGGCTTGTTTACTACTATCGCTGAAATGGCGTTTACCGGACACACCGGTGTAACCGTAGATTTAGCGACTTTGACTGGCTCGGATATTGAAGCGCTTTATAACGAAGAGTTAGGTGCTGTAATTCAAGTAGCAAACAGTGATTTAGATGCTGTAAATGCTGTATTTGAGCAGCATGGTGTTGCCGCAATTAGCCATGTGATTGGCTCGCTTAATAATGACGATAACATTGTATTTAATCGTGGTGAGCAAACAGTACTTAATCATACGCGTACTGAGCTTCGTACAATTTGGGCCGAAACAACCTATCAGATGCAAGCGCGTCGTGATAACCCTGAGTGTGCTAAGCAAGAATTTGACGCTAAATTTGATGCAAAAGACCCAGGCTTAAACGTTAAACTTAACTTTGACTTAAACGAAGATATAGCTGCACCGTACATTGCGACAGGTGCTAAGCCACAAATGGCTATTTTACGTGAGCAAGGCGTTAACTCGCACCTAGAAATGGCTGCTGCGTTTAACCGTGCTGGTTTTGCTGCGGTAGATGTTCACATGAGTGATATTTTAGAAGGTCGTTTAACGCTTGAACAGTTTAAAGGTTTAGTGGCGTGTGGTGGCTTCTCTTACGGTGACGTATTAGGCGCTGGTGAAGGCTGGGCTAAGTCAATATTGTTTAACGATATGGCACGCGATCAGTTCCAAAGCTTCTTCCATCGTGAAGATACCTTTAGCTTAGGTGTATGTAACGGTTGTCAGATGCTATCAACATTAAAAGAGTTGATTCCAGGTACTGAACATTGGCCGCGCTTTGTAACTAATAAGTCAGAGCGTTTTGAAGCACGCTTTAGTCTGGTTGAAATTCAAGAAAACCCATCGGTGTTCTTTAATGGTATGGCAGGTTCACGTATGCCAATTGCAGTTTCACATGGTGAAGGTCATGCAGAATTTGCAAATGATGCGGCAACTAAGGCTGCACTTGCAAGCGGCACCGTAGCGGTTAAGTTTGTTGATAACTACGGTAACCCAACAACACAGTACCCAGCAAACCCGAATGGTTCACCTGAAGGGATCACGGGTATTACATCAACAGATGGTCGTGCAACTGTAATGATGCCACACCCTGAACGTGTATTCCGTGCGGTTGCTAACTCTTGGCATCCAGATGAGTGGGCTGAGGATAGCCCATGGATGCGTATGTTTAGAAATGCGCGTAAAAATGTAGGTTAATATACACGCTAGATTCATGATCTAAATGTAAGATAAAAAGGCTGCCTTGTGCAGCCTTTTTTGTTTAGACTGTTCAAGGTTCAAGGTTCAAGGTTCAAGGTTCAAGGCTCAAGGCTCAATAAGGATAGTATGATCAAACGCATCGCATGGGGAATCGTGTTTTTATTTCTGAGTGTTTTAACACTGGGTTATGTATTTCGTATGCCTATAACTCAATGGGCTATAGCGCCATCTTTGAGCCAATCTGGCGTTGAACTACATTGTTTAGATTGGTCACTAAACTCAAATATTAGCTTAGACGTAAACCGATTATGTTTGACTTACCAAGGCCATCAAATTGAGCTTGGTGGCATTGTGGCTGATACAAAAAAAATAACTGTTGGCCGCGCTAATCTTCGTTTAAATGATAGCGAGAGTGTCTCAACAAGTAATAACTCCTTCAAAAAGCTGGCACTTAGTTTACCCAAAGAGCGGCCGAAAATTGATATCAAAAGATTGTTAATTACCCACCCACAACTTCATGATGAACTGGTAGTTAGCATTGGTGAAGAGAAGCTAAATACATTTGTGATTTCAGGTGATGCAATTGCAGAAGTAACAGTTAGTAATCATAAAATTACTGGTCACTTTAAGTTAGCAGATGGATTACTAACAAAGATAAAGCCGATACCCGCGCTTTCATTAAACAGTGGGCATGAGTTCACCTTTGATGGGTTATCCGTTGATATAAAATCAAACATAGATGCTGAGTTTACACAGCAATTTAGTAAATGCCCAGTAACGCTAAAGGCTTTTGGTGATATGAATATTTACTATCACTTTAACGATAAAAAAGCCTTGTTAAATACACAGCAATTAACCAGCTTGGTAACGTTTGATAGTGATTGTTTGACGCTTATAAGCAATCAATCACAGCGTGAATTTGTAGCCAAGCAGCTGCCGTTAAAATGGCAATTGATGCTTAATGATACGGTAAAGTTTGAAAACGGACAACTTGTTATACCGTCAATGCTATTAAACACTAAAAATAGTGAAACGAAGCTGAGCCTGAAAAACCTAGCAATTAATATTCAGCAGCCGTTAGAGTATGCCAAAGGCAATATTAAGTTATTGTTTATCAGTGAAGACGTTGAGCATATAGAAATAGATGCAGCTTTAAATAACTTGGCTGTGAATGGCAACTACCAATTAAAAGTTGATGAGCTGCCTGGTTTTTTACCCGCATCAGCTAAAAAGGTAGCAAGCACTGGCCTATTTCAAATAGAGAATGTTTTACAGCGTCAGAAAAATGTGAAAATAACCAGCGAGATTGGTTTTGCTGAGCTTAGTTTTGATAAATTAACAGTAAAGGGCTACAAGGCACAGTTTACGACTGAGATTGACGATAAACAAAATATCAACGCAAGCTTGGATAGCCATTTACGCTCAGTGGCTTATGAGCAATACCAAGTGCGTGGTGTAAATAATCAATTATCAGCATCTTCAAGTTTGGCTGTTGGCGAATTATTTGTCGATTTAAACAGTGAAACTAAACTTACCCAACTTAACAGTGACTTTTTAAACCTAAGTAATATTCGCATAAGCTCTAAAGGTCTGCAAAGTCGGGCGCTTCAAGCCTCACATCATGTATTTATTGATGATATTGAGTTGGTAGCCAGTCACCACATATCTGCTGTGGAACACCCATTTGAGATAACAGTTGCAGATCAAGCTGTGACTAAATTTAACCCTGTTTTACAGCAGTTTGAACCATTAGCCACGCTGACCGATGGTAGCTTTAATGGGGTTGTTCGCGGAGATGTTAATTTACAGCAGGCTGAGTTTGCATTTCAAGTCGAACAGGTAAGTGGCTTATACAACGATTATTTAGCTAAGCATTTTAGCAGTCGCTTAACGGGTTCTTATGATTCAGGGCAGCTTAATGTGGCTCCTACTACATTTGAATTAAATGAGTTACGAGCAGGTGCTGTTGTGAGTAACATTGTCGGTAATTTTAGTGTTGAGAACTCTATTGCTCGCGCTGAAGAAATAACTGCTGATGTACTTGGTGGTCGTTTTGCTTTGGATAGCTACAAAGTGACGGAAAAAGCGCAGCAGTCTTTGGTCACATTTGAAAATATTGATGCGAGTAAACTTATTACCTTAGATGATAAATCAGGCATTACACTAACTGGTCGAGTGAATGGCCGCTTACCTGTTTACTTTGATCAACAAGGTATTTCGGTAAAATCTGGTGAATTATCTAACCAAGGAACAGGTAAACTAGTTATTACTGACAATGCAGCTTTTGATGCAGTTAAAGCTCAGCAACAAGAACTGGACCCGATTTTAAGCTTGTTGGAAGATTTAGACATTCAGAGCTTAAACAGTAGTGTTGACTTAAAGCCTGACGGTTGGCTTTATTTAGGTGTAAACTTAAAGGGATACAATAAGGAACAGGCGCAGCAAGTTAACTTTAATTACAACCATGAAGAAAATGTTTTTACACTCTTAAGAGCATTGCGCTTAAGTGATGAAATTACTCAAAAAGTTGAACAAGAGTATTCAACAAAAGGAACTAAAAATGACTAAATGGCTGATAATACTTACAGCACTGGGGTTGCTTAGTGCATGTACGCACCGCGTTGAAGTGGCAGCGAAAGAGCCTATCACCATTAATTTAAATGTGAAGGTTGATCATGAAATTCGCGTAAAAGTTGATAAAGAGCTAGATGACTTATTTAGCGATGACAGTGAGTTATTCTAAGGAGCAATTATGAGTTTATTAAAAAATAAAAAGTTAAACGTGATCACACTTTTAAGTGCCGCTTTATTGTCATTTTCTGCTTGGGCAATCAGTTTAGATGATGCTAAAAACCAAGGGCTTGTGGGTGAAGATAGCTCAGGTTATTTAGGTTTGGTTGTACAAAATGCAGAGGCTAAAGCGGTTGTTGATGAAATTAACGCAAAGCGCAAAGCACAATATTTAAAACTTGCGAAAAAGAACAACTTGTCACTTGCTCAAGTAGAAGCACTAGCGGCGGCAAAAACCATTGAAAAAACCCAAGCAGGGCATTTCGTTGAAGTTAATGGTGAGTGGGTTAAAAAATAACTCTGCGCATTATTAAAAACCAAAAACCGAGCTTATGCGCTCGGTTTTTTGCAATTTTTAAGTAGCTGCTGCCAAAAGTGAATTCCCTTACGGCGAGCTAAGTTGATATTGTGTTCAGGAATTGACTCCGGCTCGTTGTATTCATCTAGTGCCGCGCTCATACTTGCTTCACGTATTAAGTGTAAAGTAGGAAAAGGCGAGCGATTAGTATAATTTGCAGCGTCATCTTCATCACTATCAGCAAAAACATAGTCAGGATGAAAGTTTGCAATTTGGTACTTCCCCTCAAAACCTTGTGCAACTAATAGCGCATTGGCTAAGTCAACAAGGTCTAAAAAATCTTCAAAATCAGTAAAGCCATTATCAAATATTAACAAAGTTGTTTCACGCTGAGGATCACGGTCAAGCTGGGTACATTGTTCAAGCATATCCATAACAGCATTATCAATTTTTGAGGTGTTACTAATGGTGTAGTGAATGCAGTTATTTTCAACTTCTTTACGGGCAAATGGACAAAAATTGTATTTTACAATCACAGCGCTTACCCATTCACGGGTTTGAGATATAGCTAAGTTGGTCACGATTTTGGCTCTAAATAAGGAGTTATAATGGCAAGCGTTTTGGCAATAGCGCCTTGGTTTTTAGCAACGCACTGAGCTGCTTTACTGCCAAGAATATCACACGCTTTGGTGTTTTTAATCAAGCGAAGCAATGCAAGCACCAGTTCGTCAGTATTTTCAACCACATGGGCGCCTTTGAGTTTAATAAGTTCAGGGTAAACATGGTCAAAGTTGTAGGTATGAGGGCCGGTAAGTACACCCACTGAAAAAGCTGCCGACTCTAATGGGTTATGGCCACCACGACGAATTAAACTGCCACCAATAAAACTAATATTAGCGGCACCATATAGATATTGTAATTCACCTAATGTGTCGGCTAACACAATTTGTTCATTATTATAATTTTTTTGACTGCGACGACTAAAGCTAAGATTCGAGTGAGTCAGTAGCTCTGCAACTTTATTAAATTGTTCGGGGTGACGTGGCGCAATGATCAGTAAAGCGTCAGGATGTGTTTCTAGTAGTTGCTGGTGGGCTGCTAAAATAAACTCATGCTCTATAGGGTGTGTAGAACCTGCGACCCATATAAAGCGTTCTGCTTTTTTATAATATTGCTTTAAAGAGGCTACTTTATCGAGTTGTGCAGTGGTTGGGGTAATATCAAATTTTATTGATCCCGTTACATGGCTTTTTTCAGCAGGTAGCCCTAATTCAATAAAGCGATTTGCATCAGCTTTGTCATGACTTGCAAGTGCGGTAATTGATTGCATGATACTGCGAGTTAGCTGGGCCACTTTTTCGTAGCCTTGCTGAGACTTTTCAGATAGACGTGCGTTAACAACCAATACGGGTATATTTTGTTTGTACGCATTAGCCATTAAGTTCGGCCATAGTTCAGTTTCTAAAATACAGAGTAATTGCGGTTTTACTCGTTTTAAAAAGCGAGTGGTGGCCATAGGAAAATCAATGGGTAAATAACTAACAGCAACGCTTTTTTTAAATTGTGCGCTAACTTGCTCTCGTCCTGTTGGGGTATTGCAGGTAATTAAAATATTTAACTGCGGTTGTTCATGTTGTAGGGCTTTAATTAAAGGGGTTGCAGCTAACACCTCGCCAACAGAAGCACAATGAAATACAACTGGTTTGTTGTTTGAAAATAAAGCGCGGCTTATGAAGCCAAAACGTTCCTTAAAGTGAGCGCGATATCCTGCGTTTTTTTTACCTCTTAGTACATATAAGTAAAATACAATCAGTGGGCTAATAATAATTAATGCGAGTGAATAAAAAATGCGTGCCATACTGTTGCTTTGTATAAATGAAAGTGGCGCTAGTTTAGCGTGAAATCGTTTTTTTCTAAATACACAAATATAAAATAGCAACTTGAAAAAGGTAACAACGATAAAAACCTTCTTTATCTGAATAATAACTTTCTACCCGTACTTTAATTTAGTTATATAGAGGTGATTTGGCTATAAAATTATGGAATAATGAAATTAATTTTTCCTGCCATTTCAGTTCCAAGAGGAATATCTCATGTCAATTATAGATTCAGTGGCAACTAGCTACCTAGAAAGTTTAAATCGTCACCAAGTATTGTTCGAAACCATGGAGGCGTATCATCAAGAGGTAATGCAGTTGTTAGAAGCATGTCATAGTGCTTTACAGGCTGGTGGTAAGGTTGTTTGGTTTGGTAATGGCGGCAGTGCGGCTGATGCTCAGCATTTGGCTGCAGAGTTTGTGGTACGTTATAAGTTAGAGCGAGGACCGTTAGCGTCTATTGCTCTAACCACAGACACCTCTATTTTAACAGCGCACAGTAATGACTATCATTTTGACACAGTATTTGAACGCCAAGTTCAGGCGCTATGTAAACCTGAAGATATCGTAATTGGCTTAACTACATCGGGCACCAGTAATAATATTAATTTAGCGTTAGAAGCCGCTAATAAAATAGGAGCATTCACTGTTGCATTTACAGGTCGCGATGGAGGTAAAGTAAAAGACATCGCCAAGTTACCTATTATTATTAAAAATGATGAAACAGCCCGTATTCAAGAGGCGCACATGTTTATTGGCCATTGGCTGTGTGAAGCCATGGATATGGTTGTTGCGGAGCAGCAGTAATGGATTTATCGCTATTAAAAAACTTATCAGCAGCGCGTATTTTAGTGGTTGGTGACGTTATGCTCGACCGCTACTGGTATGGTGATTCTGGCCGCATTTCGCCGGAGGCACCAGTACCCGTTGTAAAAGTCAGTAAATTTGAAGACAAAGCCGGTGGTGCCGCCAATGTGGCTAAAAATATAGCCCGACTAGATGGCAAAGTGGGTTTACTTGGCCTAATTGGCGAGGATGAAAGCGGACAAATTTTAGAAAACATTCTAGAGGGTGAAAAAATAAATTCACAGCTTGTGAGTGTATGCGATTTGCCGACTATTTCTAAAATGCGGGTGATCAGTCGTCATCAACAAGTTGTGCGTTTAGATTTAGAAGAGGCTTTTAATGAGTCTCATAGCCAGTTGTTATTAAATCGATTAGAGCTGGTGCTGAGTGATTACGACTTTATTGTATTTTCTGATTACAACAAGGGCTCACTCGCGCTAATCCAAAAAATGATTTCGGTTGCTAAAGATGCAGGTAAAACCGTGCTTGTTGACCCTAAATCATCTGATTTAGAGTTGTACCGTGGAGCTGATTACATAACCCCTAATTTAAATGAGTTTAAATTAGCGGGTGGTCAGGTTGGTTCAGAAGAGTTGCTTGCTAGCAGCGCGCGTACCCTGATTAGTGATGCGGGTATTAACGCCATGCTACTAACACGCTCAGAACAAGGTATGTCGCTAATTGATGCAACGCAAAAGCATGACTTTGCAGCGCAACAACTCGAAGTAAGTGATGTAACCGGTGCGGGCGATACTGTTATTGCTACATTAGCTGTAATGCTAGGTGCGGGTATGACCGCCAAAGATGCAGTCGAAATTGCAAACTTAGCTGCCGGTATTGCAGTAAGTAAATTGGGAGCGGCTACGGTTTCTCCTGAAGAGTTGAGCCGCAAGTTAGGCCAATACTTACAAGCCACTGGCGAGCATTATCAAACCCCATTTGATGATGTATTACAACATATTGAATTTGCAAAGCAAAATGGAGAAACCATTGTATTTACTAATGGTTGTTTTGATATTTTGCATGCAGGCCATGTGCGCTATTTAGCGCAAGCTAAAGCGCGTGGTGATAGATTAGTGGTTGGTTTAAATAACGATGAATCCATTGCCCGTTTAAAAGGCCCTGAGCGCCCAATTAACCCATTAGATGAGCGTGCTATGGTTTTAAGTGCATTAGCCTCAGTTGATTGGGTTATTCCGTTTGGCAGTGAGGCTGAAAATGACACACCAGCAAAGCTAATTGAGCAAATTAGCCCAGATATTCTTGTTAAAGGTGGTGATTACACTGTTGAGCAAATTGCCGGTGCTGAGCACGTGTTGCGTCATGGCGGAAAAGTAGAAGTGCTTGAGTTTTTAGATGGTTGCTCTACATCAAAAGTGATTAGCAAAATTAAAAGCTAGCTAGTTAGTGAAATAAAAAAGGGGATAAACTTTGGTTTATCCCCTTTTTTAATGCTTGCAAAACTAAAAGTTATATTCGAACTTTGCAAATGCAGACGTATCGTTTTCTGCTCCATCGTTATTAGAGGCAAGTCCGCCAAGGGTTAAGCGCCCCCCCATGGCAAGCATTCTGTAACGTACTTCAAGCTGTTTAGAGCTAAATGCTGTTTTGGTAATCGAGTTACCTAAGTCTGGGTTATTTGGGTATCTATCACGGTTGTCGCTGTTGTAGTCTACATCACGTAATTTTACTTGCCAGTCAGTTCCGCTTGAGAGTTGCCCAAGTACGGTTAACACTAGCGATTGCGCATCATTATCATAGGTAGAGCCGATAGGGCGACCATGGTAACGATACCCTGATTGGTAATCAGTGTGCTCATAATAGCAGTTTTCGGTCGTTGACCCCGCAGAGCAAGACACACCTGTATCAATATATTCTAAGTTGACTAGTAAATTCTGCTCGTAAACACGATGTGTTGTTTGTAAGCCAAATAAGTACGCTCTATCAGCTGGTTTAAACTGTGAGCTCGCATCTTCACCAATCGTGCTGGCATAAACGGCATAAGGTTGGTTAAATAATGTGTCTGACCAACGAATATCAATACCTGCTAATTGATTACCTATTTTTGATTCTAACTGGCTATCACAATTAGTAGTGCCATCAACACATTTTGTATCACCGGTAATCATATCAATAAAGTCACCAGCCGAGCTTGGTTGTCCCTTACCAGCCCATTGTGCTGACCAGCTCAGTGCTATTTCTAATTGTTGAACGGGGCGAAAGTTAACCCGAGTGCTCCACAATAACGCATCAGGAATAACGCGGGTTGATTCCAGCTTAGCCATTTGTGCAGTAAACCCCCACTGACCTATCCAACTTAACCAAGGTGTTTCAAAGGCACTACTTTGTTCACGAGAAATACTAATGGCAGGTAAAGGTTTTGCATTACCAGACATAATTAAGCTGTTATCAACACCCGGCCCCCAAAATTGCTCAACGGCACCCGCTCTTACAATCCAATTACCCATACGATACGCTAAATAGCTGTCATCTAGAGAGGTATCATTGCAGTCTTTTAGTGCTTGCTCGTTTTGAGCTATATCATCAGTTGTTTTACCGTCGACTAAGCAGTTTTTGCCATCACTACGATGATTAATCGCTATTTTAGCTGCAAAGTTATGTCCTAAATAAGCGTAGGCAGCAGTTAACTCTGATTCTTGGCTATTGGTGGCACCAAAGCTAGTGGCTACAAGAGGATCTGAGCTGGCAAATGCCGAAAGCTGTACACTATGCGAACCGCTATTTTCTGACTTATAACGATGTTTTACACGTAATAACGCATCCTGCAGGCGAGGAGATAACTGTTCTAACGAAGTATTGTTTACATCATTAATAAAGCTTTTCCACATTAATGGGTACGTTGTTACTGGCGCTAAAATTATACCTGCATCGGCAAGCTGTTGTATATCTGCTCTAAGAGCATAATCATCAGGCTTTACCCAAGGTTCAGCATTTACGGTTGTAGTTACGGCACAAAAAAGCGAAGAAAGTATAAAAAATTTGTTTCGCAAAGCTCAGATCCTTATGATTGAAATTGCTAACAAGTTTAGCAATCTACGTCCTTTATTGCAGTAATTAAATCAACTCATTAAAGAGATATTAGAAAAAAATATTACTATATATTAGATTAAAACACCGCGGCTCTATCGCTAAAAAGATGGCGTTGATATACTCGCAGCAAAGAAAAAATAGAGATAGTAATGAGCAACAAACGACTTTTATTTATTCCCGTGTCATCGCCAGAAGGTATTGGTGAATATATGCGCTCGTTACAGCTAGCTCAAACCTTAAAGGCTGAGTATGGCAAGCAGTTAGATATTCATTTTATTTTAAATAAACATACGGCTTATGCTAAAAACTGCCCATTCCCTACCTTATTGTTAAATCAATCGGCAACAAAAGAAAATACGCACGTATGTCAGTTTATTAAGCAATACAAACCAGATGCGGTGCTATTTGATTGTGCAGGACGCGCTGAGCAAATGAAAGCTGCAAAAAAAGTGGGTGCTAAAGTTGTTTTTATTTCACAGCATGCAAAAAAGCGAGCAAAAGGTTTAAAGCTTAATAGAGCGGGCCTTATTGATACTCATTGGGTGGTTCAGCCTGATTACTGTATTGAACCTCTTTCGTGGTATGAAAAGCTAAAATTGAGCATGTTGTCTCTGGCCTATCCTGCTAATGTCGGGCCATTTACAGTGTTTGCATCAGCGCAACAAAAATCCGATGCACTAACCCGTTATCAATTGAAAGAGAAAGAGTTCTTTATTGTTAACGCAGGCTCTGGTGGGCACACCCTTAATGGCCAAAACTGTGCTGATATCTACTATAAAGCAGGACTGAATATTGCGAAAGAAACAGGTTTAAAAGGGGTTGTGGTGTTTGGTCCTAATTACACTAAGTCGTTACCTAAAAGCGATGAGTTAATTTGTTTGCCAAGCCAAGAGGGGACTGAATTTTTAGCCTTACTAAGTCAGGCTAAGGTGGCATTATTAAGCGCGGGCGATACTTTACTTCAAGCCATTGCTTTACAAACGCCAACGATAGCATGTGCTATTTCAAAAGATCAAAATGAGCGAGTTGTTCGTTGTGCGAGTACCGGTGTTGTTAAAGAGGCTGAGCTTGATATTTTAGATATTACCCAAAAAATAAAAGAGCTACTTTTTGAGCCAAATTATAATAATACAGTTAGCCAATACGAGTCGCTAGAAAATGTGCATAGCTTTGATGTTATAACCAAAGGAGTACAAGCGTTGTTAATAGGAAGTAAGCTATGAATATTGTTATTGTAATTGACTCCCTCGTTGGTGGTGGCGCTGAAAAAGTAATGCTTACTTTGGCGCAGGAAATGGTATCAAAAGCCCACAATGTGACTATTTTGTCATTGGCGCAAAATATTGAATATGACATTCCAAACACCTTATCTGTTGAAAGTTTATTTTCAGGTCGAGCCACAAAAGTTGATCGATTTTGGCAGATAAAAAAGAATGTTAAAGTATTAGAAGCATGGTTTGAGCAAAAGCTACTTCAACTTGGTTCTATTGATTTAGTACTTTCTAATTTAGATCGTAGTAATAACTTATTAGCAAAAAGTAAAATAGAAAATATCCATTTTGTTGTTCATAACTCAGTTAATGCAGAGCTCGCTAGGCAAAAAAAACTAGGTCCGCTTTCATATTTATATCTTAAAAAAAGCAAACAAAACTTAAATGGTAAATCATTGATTTGTGTTTCTAAAGGGGTTGAAGAAGAAATAAAGCAAGGCAACTTAATTAGTCCAAGTGCTATAACAACTATTTATAACCCCTTTAATTTTAAAGAAATTAATGAGCAAGCTAATGAATCAAATATTAATATACCAGATACACCTTACTTGATTCATGTGGGACGTTTTGCTAAACAAAAACGTCACGATGTTCTGTTTGACACATTTGCCAAATTAGATAAAAAATATAAATTGGTATTGTTGTGTAATAAAAAAGAGAAAGCGTTTAAGTTAGCCAAACAATACGGAATTGAAAATCAACTTATTGTACCTGGATTTGAACAAAATCCTTATAATTGGATTAAGCAGGCTAAGGCTTTATTGTTAAGCTCAGACTTTGAAGGATTTGGTAATGTGTTAGTCGAGGCTTTGGCTGTAGGAACACCAGTTGTCAGTACTGAGTGTCCTCATGGTCCAAGTGAAATACTTACAGGTGAGTTAAGCAAATATTTAGTACCAATTGGTCAAAGCGAAGAGCTTGTGCTGGCAGTTAAGCAAGTGCTCGCAGATAACCCAAATGTAGGCAAAGCAGCTATTTTAGAAAAAGTGTGTGCCGATAGGGTATCAGAGCAATACTTAGCATTAGCAAACTAGTTTTTATTAGGTTAACCCGTCACGATAGTGTTTATCTAAATGCTGCCAATCGTTTTGCTGCCAATGAAAGTGGCTATTGCGGCTTTGCTCTTTTAAAAAGGAGCGCTGTAAGCGAGACATGTTGCTTTGTTGCCATTTTTTATGGGGAACTTTTATTTCGCCACGGTCAAAGTCGATAATGTAAACATCACCAGAGTCATCAAATAAAATATTATTAATATTTAAATCAGCGTGATAAACCCCTTTACTATGAAATTGGGCAATAGTTTGTGCTATTTTTTTTATCTCAGCTTCACTCAATGTGCGTTCAATCAGTATATCTAATATACTTTTAGCGCCGCTAACCGCTTCAGTAATAATATCACCTCGGTAAATGAAGCCATAGCGGCTCACTTTAGCTGCAATAGGCTTTGGTACATTTAAGCCTAACTCTATTAATCGTGTCATTAAACTAAACTCTTGATAAACGCGGGTATGCTCAAGTCCGCAGTATAAATATTGATCGCTGAGTAGTTTTCCTATTAGGCCGCCACGCCAATAATGGCGCAACACAGCTGTTAAATTTGCATGTTTAAAAAACCATGCGGTTGCTCGTCCTTTTTTAGCGCCGACAATTTTTTGCTGTTGTTGCCAGAAGTTGGGCTCAAACCAATCTAACTCTATTTCGGTGCTATATTGAGGATGGCTTAAAATGACATGGTTATTTTTGACGTGTTGATTAAACATAGCTCATAGGATTCGCTTAAATATGTGCACATATTAACGTGTTTTCAGGCTAAGGATAAGTACTTGCAATGACGCGATTATAATTTAAGATCGGGTTTTATTATTTTACCTCCAAGGAAACGTGTGACTTCAGCGCCTACTTACACATCTATTTGTATTTTACGTCTTTCTGCCATTGGTGATGTATGCCATGCAGTGAGTGCAGTACAAGCAATTCAAAAAGCGCATCCAAATGCTAAAATTACATGGGTGATAGGGAAAGTCGAGGCGATGCTGTTAGCAGATTTGCCTGGCGTTGAGCTTGTTGTATTTGATAAAAAACAAGGTAAAGCGGCACTGAAACAGTTAAAGCAAACCTTCAAAGGGCAGTGTTTTGACGTACTGCTTAATATGCAAGTGGCTTTAAGAGCTGGTTTTGTCGCTCGCTGTATTCCTGCCAAAGTTAAAATTGGTTTTGACTGGGCTCGCTCAAAAGAGCTGCATAGTTTATTTATTAATAAACGCATTAAAGCCCAATCTCAGGCACATGTTTTAGAGGGTTTTAAAGGCTTTGCTCAAGCGATTGGGGTTGATGATTATGTCCCTGTTTGGAATATGCCCTACACCGAAAAAGATCAAGCTAAAGCTGATGAGCTGTTAGGTGACGATTATTTATCACATAAGCTATTCGTTATTTCGCCAGCAGCAAGTAAAGCACAGCGTAACTGGTTAGCCGAACGCTATGCCGTGCTTGCTGATTATGCCAATGCGCAAGGTTTTAAAGTGGTGCTAACCGGTGGGCCTACTGAACTTGAAATTAATTTAGCAAATAACATCATTAAACACTCTGATTCACCTATTCTGAACTTGGTGGGTAAAACAAAACTCAAAGAATTATTGTGCGTACTTAAGCGTGCAGACTTAGTACTTGCGCCCGATACAGGCCCAGCTCATATGGCGGTGACTGTGGGCACACCGGTTATTGGCTTATATGCGCATTCAAACCCAGCGCGAACGGGGCCTTATTTATACCAAGATTACGTGGTTGAGGTTTATCACCAAAACTTATTAAAGCACACAGGTAAAACCGCCGAGCAATTACCTTGGGGTACTCGGGTTAAGGGCGATGATTTAATGAGTCAAATAACTACGGATACAGTAAAAGAAATGTTTGACCATGTTGTTAAAAAAGAGTCGTTATTATGAATGGTAAACACACAAATAAGGCGCTTTTTTTAGACCGTGATGGTGTAGTAAATGTTGATCATGGCTATGTATTTAAAAGCGAAGAGTTTGAATTTATAGAGGGTGTGTTTTCAACGTGTAAAGCATTCTATGACGCGGGCTATAAAATAATTGTTGTAACGAACCAATCAGGTATTGGTCGAGGTTATTACTCAGAAGCCGATTTTTTTGCTCTTAACATATGGATGAAAGCGCAGTTTAGTCATCATCAAATTGAAATTACTGATGTTTATTTTTGTCCTCATCACCCTAAAAATGCATTGCCAGCGTATTTAACAGATTGCGATTGCAGAAAACCAGCGCCTGGTATGTTGCTGCAAGGAATAAAAGATCATCATATCGACCCTGCACTTAGTGTGATGGTGGGAGACAAACGAGGTGATATGCAAGCTGCTATGAGCGCTAATATCCGTACTAAAATACTGGTACGTTCGGGGCAAGCAGTTGATGAGCAAGCCGTAAAGTCTGCTGACTATGTTTGTGACTCAATCAAGGAACTTCCTGTTCTGCTTGCTGATCTGCTTTAGTGCATACCTCACGCCTGTAAACTGGCAGCTTTTCCTGCCAGTTAGCTAATTTGCGACGAATGACAAACAGTGCAATTTCACGCTTAAACTTTTACAATACCCGCATTATAAATAGCAGCAACACGTCTGCTGTTTAACCCGTTCAACCAAATGGAGATCACAGATGAGAGCATCTGCTTTTTTTAGCCAATTACAACAGCAAATCGAAGACGTCAAAGCTGAAGGTTTGTACAAAAATGAACGTGTTATCACTTCACAGCAGCAAGCTCAAATTGAAGTGGCATCAGGTGATAAGGTTATTAACTTTTGTGCTAACAACTATTTAGGTTTAGCTAACAGCCCAGAGCTAATTGCAGCTGCCCAACAAGGCTTAGATGACCATGGCTTTGGTGTTGCCTCAGTGCGTTTTATTTGTGGTACCCAAGATATTCATAAAACGCTTGAGAAAAAAATCAGTCAATTTTTAGAAACTGAAGACACCATTTTGTACTCATCATGCTTTGATGCGAATACAGGCTTGTTTGAAACTATTTTAGGTGCAGACGATGCGATTATTTCTGATTCATTAAACCATGCATCTATTATTGATGGCGTGCGTTTATGTAAAGCAAAACGTTTCCGTTATGCAAATAACGATATGGCTGATTTAGAAAAGCAATTAATTGCAGCCGATGAAGCCGGTGCTAAAACTAAACTAATTGCTACTGATGGCGTGTTCTCAATGGATGGCGTCATTTGTAATTTAGAAGCAGTGTGTGATTTAGCCGACAAATATGACGCGCTTGTTATGGTTGATGACTCACATGCCGTTGGTTTTGTTGGCGAAAATGGTAAAGGTACACCTGAGTACTGTAATGTACTCGAGCGTGTCGATATTATTACCGGTACCTTAGGCAAAGCGCTTGGTGGAGCTTCTGGTGGTTATACTTCAGGTAAAAAAGAAATTGTTGAGTGGCTTCGTCAGCGTTCACGTCCATACTTATTCTCAAATTCATTAGCGCCTTCAATCGTAACGGCGTCAATCAAAGTGTTAGAAATGCTTGAAAATGGCGGTGAGCTTCGCGCTAAGCTATGGTCAAACGCTAAATACTTCCGCGAGCAAATGGAAACGGCAGGTTTTACCTGTGCAGGTAAAGATCATGCGATTATTCCAGTGATGCTAGGGGATGCAAAAGTGGCGTCACTTATGGCTGATAAACTATTGGCTGAAGGGATTTATGTAACTGGCTTTTCATTCCCTGTTGTACCAAAAGGTCAGGCGCGTATTCGTACCCAAATTTCTGCAGCGCACAGCAAGGAGCAGCTTGATACAGCCATTGCAGCATTTACCCGTATTGGTAAAGAGATTGGTGTTATTTAATTTTCTTGTTAAATCGCGGCTAAAGTCGCGATTTTTTAATTGAGTGTGGATTATGAAAGCATTATCAAAGTTAAAAGCAGAGCCAGGCATTTGGATGACAGATGCGCCAAAGCCTGAAGTAGGTCATAACGATCTGTTAATTAAGATTCGTAAAACAGCCATTTGTGGTACCGATGTTCATATTTATAAGTGGGATGAGTGGGCACAAAACACTATTCCTACACCTATGGTGGTTGGCCACGAGTATGTGGGTGAAGTAATTGACATGGGCCAAGAAGTTCGCGGTTTCGAAGTTGGCGACCGTGTATCTGGTGAAGGTCATATAACCTGTGGTCATTGTCGTAACTGCCGTGCTGGACGTGTTCATTTATGCCGTAATACAACCGGTGTAGGTGTTAACCGCGAAGGTGCATTTGCTGAGTACCTAGTGATCCCAGCATTTAATGCGTTTAAAATCCCAGATAACATTAGCGATGAACTGGCCTCTATTTTTGACCCGTTTGGTAATGCTGTACATACTGCATTATCGTTTGACTTAGTGGGTGAGGATGTATTAATCACTGGTGCAGGCCCTATTGGTATTATGGCCGCGGCTGTAGCCAAACATGTGGGTGCACGCCATGTGGTTATTACTGACGTAAATGAATACCGCCTAGACTTAGCACGTAAAATGGGCGCAACGCGTGCTGTAAACGTTGCGAATGAAAAGCTTGAAGATGTAGCTAAAGAGCTAGGTATGACCGAAGGCTTTGACATTGGCTTAGAGATGTCAGGTGTTCCGAGTGCATTTAATGCCATGCTAAATAACATGAATCATGGCGGCAAAATTGCCATGTTAGGTATTCCACCTTCAGATATGGCGGTCGATTGGAATCAAGTTATTTTTAAAGGCTTAGTGATCAAAGGTATTTATGGTCGTGAGATGTTTGAAACTTGGTACAAAATGGCCAGCTTGATTCAATCAGGACTTGATTTAAAACCAATTATTACTCATCAGTATTCAATTGATGACTTCCAAGCTGGCTTTGATATGATGATTTCAGGCCAATCGGGTAAAGTAATTCTTAACTGGGATTAATAATCCCCTGTTAAGAGAATTAAAGGCGGCATTTGTCGCCTTTTTTGTAATTATAAGAGAGCACTATGGCATTTAAACATATATCAATCGCACAAACCCTCGAACTACTAGACAAAGAAGATGTGGTGATTGCCGATATTCGCGATCCTAATTCGTATCAGACAGGGCACATTCCTGGCTCTGAAGCGCTTTCAAATGCAAATATCGCCCAATTTATGATGGAAAAAGAGTTTGACCAGCCGATTATTATTGTTTGTTATCACGGCATGAGTTCACAAGGTGCTGCCAGCTACTTAGTAGAGCAAGGCTTTGAAGATGTTTACAGTATGGATGGTGGTTTTACTGCGTGGGAAGCCGCTTACAAGGATAAAGTAGCACGATGATAGAGCTTGGTAGCCTAACTAATCCCCGCGCTGCACAGGGCTTTATAGATTACCTAAAAAGCCAAGGGCTTACAGGGCAAATTCGTACTGAGGATGGCCATACGCTTGTTATTAGTGTGGCACCTGAAGACTTTCATGCAGTGCAGCCTTTATGGAACGAATTTGCTAAAAACCCTAATCATGAGCGTTACCAACAAGCATCATGGCAAGTAGGTACTACGCAGTCACCGTTAAAGTATCAAGGGCAGTCACTTAATTTAGTCGCTCGTTTTAAAGCCTTAAGCTGGCTTAATCAAGGTGTTAGTATTCTCAGCATTATTGTTTATGTTGCCTTTTTATTTGGTGCGTTTGAGCCTATTTATATGGCGTTGCAGTTCAATCCTGCGTCACCACTTACCTGGTTAACACCTGCTATTGTGCATTTTAGCGCTATGCATATTGTGTTTAACTTAATCTGGTGGGTATCGCTGGGTGATAACATTGAAAAGCAATGCGGTAAGTCGAGTTTAATCGGGCTGTTTTTAGTTACCGCTTTAATAAGTAATTGGGCACAGTACTTAATGGTCGGTCCTAACTTTGGTGGGCTTAGCGGTGTTGTATATGGGTTGTTAGGCTTTTGTTGGATTTACAGCGCGCTTAACCCTAAACAGCCTGCACTGGTTACAACCGCGATTGTTGGTTTTATGCTGGTATGGTTAGTACTTGGTTTTGCAGATGTATTATTTGTTGGAATGGCTAATTGGGCACACTTAGGTGGGCTTATTAGCGGTATGGCTTTTGCCTATACCGCTCAGCTTTTTAAAACAAAAAGCGGCTAATGATATAAATATTTAGTAAATAACAGGTCTCGGATTATTTCTTGGCCTGTTTCTTCCTTAAGTAAGCTTTTTAGTTTTTCTGCGCTTTTAAGGCGAATTTGCTCACGCCCTGTTAAAGACTTTATTTTGTTTTCAGGCTCTTTTGATAATATCTCTACTAGCGCATCACGTAATAGAGGGGTGTGGTGTTCTACAATGGCAATATCGGATGTTTTATTTAACATTAAATCTACCGTGACACGAACGTAACCCATTTTTTTACTCGATGGACCAATGTAATTGGTAATAATGTCTGGCTCAAACCCAAAATAACCCACAGTAGACTCAGCACGTGCTGATAAGCTAGTTAGGCTGACTAAAAGAATAAAAAGGCCTGTAAATACTGTTTTTTTCATTTCAAAAGCGTTTCCGTAAACTGGTTACAAATAGTTTATACTTATTAGTAAATAAGATACAGCAAGATGCTGTTATTTGTTGTGTTTGTAAAAGTACTCTGGATTCAAGTTTGGGATAGGCAATAGCGAGAGTCAAATGCAGATTAGCTTTTTATGACACAGGATGTGCTTGGTATTGAGTAAATCGCGCTTTTTCAAATTCGTTGGCAATGTTATGATCTCTCTGATTTTTTTCAAGTAGAGTTATTGTGATTACTTTTCCTCTTTCTTTATCTGCTGATTGGCAGAGTACCGCTCAAGTAACTGGCTTATCTAACGCTGAGAAAGAGTGGTTATTTGAACCGCATTCTTTAACGGCTAAATTAAAAAGTCGGTCTCAGCGTTTTGCTGTAAAAGTGTTGAGTGAGCAAAAAGTAGACCTTTCGCAATCACAGCAAGTGCTATTAAGTGAGCAGGTAAGTACAGTACTTAACCGTGAAGTGTTACTGTTGTGTGATGAACAACCGATTGTTTATGCTCAAAGTTGGTTGCCAGTAACAAGCAATAATACAAACAATCAGCTGCACAATATGGGAGATCGCCCGTTAGGTGATGTAATCTTTCAAGATCCTGCGTTAAGGCGTACTGATATTGAAATTGCTCGCTTTGATGGTAATCACTCATTGCAATCACTGGTGAGCGAACTTAATTTACCGAATCGCTCTTTACTGGGCAGACGCAGCGTATTTTCTTTACATAACTATCAATTTTTGGTCTGTGAGGTTTTTTTACCAGGAGCTTACTTATACTCATGAAACTAGCCGCTTTGTCTGTTAATCATATTCCCTATTACATCCAGTTAATGCGAATTGATAAGCCCATAGGCACTTTATTGCTACTTTGGCCAACTTATTGGGCACTATGGATAGCGAATGATGGTCTGCCTAGCTTAACGAATTTCATTGTGTTTACCCTTGGAGTAATAGTTATGCGAAGCGCAGGATGCGTTATCAATGATTTTGCAGATAGAAAAATTGATGGCTCAGTAAAGCGTACTTGTCAGCGGCCGCTAGCGACCGGAGCGGTAAGTAGTGGCGAAGCAATTAGTTTGTTTTTATTACTCGTTGTCATCGCTTTTATATTAGTATTATTGCTTAATACCAATACTATTTTGTTATCGTTTGGTGCGCTTGGATTAGCGTTTTGTTATCCCTTTATGAAACGTTACACGCAACTTCCACAGGTTGTATTAGGGGCTGCTTTTGGTTGGGCAATTCCTATGGCATTTATGGCATCAACAAACTCATTGCCTGTGCAAGCTTGGTTGCTATTTATTGCCAATATTTGCTGGACGGTGGCTTACGACACTATGTACGCCATGGTTGATAGAGACGATGATTTAAAAATAGGAGTAAAATCAACCGCTATTTTATTCGCCAGTTATGACCGCCATATTATAGCGATACTTAACTTTAGCTTTTTTGCGTTGATGGTTTTAATTGGGTTGATGAACCAAATAGGATTTAGTTTTTGGTTGGGATTAGCTATTGCAGCAATGTTACTTGTGTATCAACAGCGTTTGATTCATTTACGCCAGCGAGATAATTGTTTTAAAGCATTTTTAAATAACCATTACGTAGGACTGGCTATTTTTATTGGTTTATTATTTTCTTACCCCGTTTTTGCTTAACGGGGTGGGTCGATAATGCCACTAATTGACGCGTTTTTTCTGAACCAACCAGCAATCGAATAGCGGTTATCAACAGCAGGAAGTACTTCATGTACAAAGCGTTCGCTTTCAAATAATACCAAAGTGCCTGCCGTGGGTTTTATTACTATTTCTATGCCTTTACTTTTAGGCTTGTAAATAACTAGCTCTCCACCTTTCTCTGGAGAGTTCAAATATAATACGGTAGTAAAAACACGGTTTGAACGACCTTTAAATGCATCTACATGTTTTTTATAAAAATCACCTTGCGTATATTTTGCATAGTGACATTCATAATCAAACAAACCCATAAAGAAAGTTCGATTAAGCGTATTACGAACTGCTTCCATTACTTGCTGGTAGCCAAGTTGTGCATTTGAACTGCCATCAAACCAATAGTTTTTGTCTTTACGAACTGTATTATCAATTTGCAAGTTATTTAATCGACCAATACCAGCAAGGCTAAAGTGGGGATTTATTCTGTAGCAATCTGCCATTAAATCAAAGATTAGGTCACTATCAATGGCGTTTTCAATAATGGCATAACCATGCGTTTCAATCTGCTCTAGATAAATTCCAGAAGCTGTAAAGTTGTTCATTAACGCTAGTCATAATAGTAGGGAGCGTTAGTTTAATGTAAAAAAACTTTAAAGCTACAAATTTATAGTGATCATCAAATCGCATGGTGTATTGTTATGCTTTTGAGACTTTATTTATTAGCGAGAGTAAGTGGTCAACATGCTCACCCGCTTCTATCTGCTGGCTGGTTTGCACAATAAGTTGCTCATGGCTAATATCGTTATTAGTTTTAAGTTGAATCAAGTTATGGTTTTCTGCCACAGAGCTAGTGTGTTCAATACCGGCAATGGCAAAATGGTCTGATTTTTCAAGTCCAGCCATGACCTGCTCAATACTGCCCACTTTAATTGTTGAAACTTTATTTAATGAGTCTATTACTTCATTAAGCATTGATTGCACTTGTTTTGATTGCGAAAAACAACTAAACATGGGAAAGCTTTCAAGCTCTTTTTTACTAATATCGCTTTTATTTGCTAATGGGTGTTGTTTTGAGCAAAACAAAATAAGCTGATCAGGTAATTGTATGTCGCTACCTATACTGTTGACTATTTGCGAGCATACACTAATGTCAATTTCCCCTTGAAGTAACTTTCTATGAAGCTCAGTTTTGTTTTGTAGCTGCATTTCGATTTTAATATGAGGGTACTGACTTAAAAACTCACCGCAGGTAATTGGCACTATGCTGCTGGTTGTTGTGGTGTAACCAATGACCAGTTTTTTCTCTTCAGTGCCATTAATCGATTGAAAAGCGCGATGTTTTATTTGCTCTAGCTCATTGAGGGTATTTTTTGCAAAGTCGAGGAAAAGTTCGCCTGCTTGAGTTAATTTAACCGAGCGAGTAGAGCGGGTAACAAGTTCGTAGCCAAGCTCTGTTTCAAGAGTTTGAATACTACGAGTTAACGCAGATGTGCTAATTTGGGTTTGTTCTGCAGCTTGCCTAAAATGACGAAGTAGGCCAAGCGCTACAAACTGTTCTAATTGTTCAAATCTCACTATATAGTCCTTTTTTATAGGTAAGCTAGGGGAATTGCAGATTAAAGACTGACTTTATATCCCTACAGATCAGTTGAAATAATGTTTTTAACCACCTCCTTAGATTAACTTTCTTTTCATCGTATTTAAAGAGAATAGTTGCTAAAAGTTGTTATACCTTTGGGTAATGTTAAATAACTGTAGGGTTTTATTATTGACCAAGTTTATGCAATTTTATAACAGCTTCTTAAAGTCTCGGTTTGTTAATTACTGTTTTTGCTTTTAGGGTTGGGCTCAATAAAATTTTTACTTACTCGGTTACTTAAAGGCTTATTTTCAATGTTTTGCAATTCAATTTCTATGGCATCACAAGAGATGTGAATTTCAAATAATGAAGTAAGCAAAGATAAGCTTAAGCAACTTAAACTGACACCAAATAAAATAATGCCCGTGGTATTAAATTCTATAAATAATGCGAACATAGATAGCGTACATAATAAAAAAGCAGCCACTCCGTATACTTGCATGGTTCTTATTAATTTTATTCGCTTTCTAAGGTTGGTTATTTGCGCCACCACAACAGGACGAATAGATTCCCCTTCACGTGCATTCAGTTCTCGTATTAGTTGCGCTAGCACTAAAAATCGGTTTGTATAGGCGAGTAACAACAACGAGATTGCTGGAAAAAGTAAACCTGGAGTAGTTAGCGTCATAATGTGTCCTTAAATCATATTATTTGCTTTAGGTTACGCAGGCAAATTGTACACATAAAGTAAATGAGGTGGATATTGCAAAATATTAATAATAGTGATTCAAATATAACATCATTTGATTGGGTTACGCTTTATAACGCAGAAAATAGTTTAGAGGCCAATATTATAAAAGGATTGATTCTGAATGCGGGAATTGAGTGTCAAATTCAAGGCGAAATGCTGCAAGGTGCAATGGGCGAGATCCCGTTTGAGCAAACACAAGTAAGTGTGCAGGTTTATGCGATAAAAGAGCGCCATGCACGCGAAATATTGGTAAACTATCAGCAAGTAAAACAATCCGCTCCAGATTGGGTGTGCCCTAACTGTAATGAGCATAATGGATCAACATTTGATTTTTGTTGGTCATGTGGGACTTTAAAGAATGACAAAAGCGAATAATTTTCAGCGTATTAGAGAGTTAAATTACCTGCAAAAAGCGGTATTGGCCAGTGCGTTAATAGAGCGTATGTTGCCTAATTATGGACTATTTAGTGAGGCTACCGGTTTTGGCGATGAGGTTATTTTACGTAATGCTTTAAATGTATGTTGGGAAAAGATACTGCTTCCTAAAAGTAAGATTGATTTAGAAAAGCAAGTCGAAAAAATTGAACCTAATGTACCTGAACTTGCTGATTTTGATATGTTTGGCACTTACCCTGCCATTGACGCTGCCACCTCATTATTGAGCTTAATGCATGGCCTTTTAGCACAAGACGAGCAAGAATTTGTTAATGTGAGTAAAATATCGCAGGCAACTGTGGCTCGCTTTATTGAGTATCAAATGACAGTTGAAGGGGATGTTGCTGATAATAAAGCAGTGCGTGAACACCCACTAATGCAATACGAAATAGAGGTATTAGGTGAACTAATTGATTTTGTAGAAGCTATGGGGCGTATTACTGCTGAAAATGTAAAAGCATTGAAAAAGCATGTCCTTGCTGATGGCCAAACTAACATTGGTTTAGCACTTTAAGTTATTTGTTTTAAACACCTTGTTAGGTGGCAGGAGAATTAACAATGCGAATTTTAGGCATTGAATCATCATGCGATGAAACTGGTATTGCTATTTATGATGATGAAAAAGGGCTACTGGCTCATCAATTATATAGCCAAGTAAAAGTACATGCTGATTACGGTGGTGTGGTACCTGAGCTTGCATCTCGCGATCATGTACGTAAAACATTGCCGCTTATCGATGCGGCATTTGCGCAAGCTGGCTGTGGACCGGAAGATTTAGACGGTATTGCCTACACCGCAGGACCTGGTTTAGTAGGGGCTTTGTTAGTAGGTACCTCAATTGGTCGCTCTTTAGCGTATGGTTGGGATATTCCTGCGGTGGCAGTACATCACATGGAAGGGCATTTATTAGCGCCAATGCTTGAGGAAAACGTTCCCGAATTCCCATTTATTGCTTTACTCGTATCTGGCGGTCATACCATGATGGTAAAGGTTGCGGGCATTGGCCAATACGAAGTATTGGGTGAGTCGGTAGATGACGCTGCAGGTGAAGCATTTGATAAAACGGCTAAATTACTTGGGCTTGATTACCCTGGCGGTCCTCGTTTAGCTAAAATGGCTGAGCAAGGCGTTGCCAAACGATTTGTTTTCCCGCGCCCGATGACAGATAAGCCTGGTCTTGATTTTAGCTTTAGTGGCTTAAAAACCGCCGCTTCGATTGCTATTCGTGAAAATGATAGTGACGAGCAAACTAAAGCAGATATTGCCCATGCATTTCAAACAGCCGTTATAGATACTTTAGTGATTAAGTGTAAGCGAGCACTAAAACAAACGGGTATTAAACGTTTAGTAATAGCCGGTGGTGTAAGTGCTAATACGCAACTACGTTTGCAACTAGAGCGTGTGATGCAAGGTATGAAGGGCGAAGTGTATTACCCACGCACTGAGTTTTGTACCGACAATGGCGCAATGATTGCTTATGCTGGTATGCAGCGTTTAAAAGCGGGACAGTTTGCTTCGCTTGATATGAAAACTAAACCGCGCTGGCCAATCGATAGCCTAGAAGCAATATAGTTAACCAGAACCTAGGTTAGTTATTACTTCTTATCATTTGTAGGGGCTTGTTTAGTCCCTACTTTTGGTTCTTCACCCTTAAATAAACGCACAATATTAGTGCGATGCCTAATAATGATCAGTAGCGTAATAAAGGTCACGGGTAAGGTATATAACGGCTTTATCCACCATGTATATAAAGGTGCTAGCGTCACAGCGACTAACGCTGCAAGGGATGAGTAGCGGGTAATCGCGACAATAATCAGCCAAGTACCAATCAATAACCCACCTAAAGAGAGTCCTATCGGCAGTAACGAGCCAAATGCTGTTGCGACCGCTTTACCCCCTTTAAAACTAAAAAATAATGGGTACATGTGCCCTAAACATGCTGCAACCGCAATTAAACCAAGCTCTAGCGGCTCAAGTTTTAAAAAGTAAGCGCCCCAAACAGGGATAGTGCCCTTTAAAATATCAAATATTAAAACTAAGCATGCGGGGAGAGCGCCGCCTAAACGGTAGACATTGGTTGCTCCTGGGTTATTGGAGCCATTTGTGCGTGGATCGGGAAGTTTGAATAGCCGCGACACTAAAATGGCCGATGAAATCGAGCCGAGCAAATAGGCTAATACAAACATTAAAATGACTAACACGCGCTTCCTTATTTTTTAATCATTACTTTTAAGCTATTATTGGCGTCAAAATTTACGGGCTTCTTAAATTACTCGCAATTTTGTAACTATTCTATTGTAGAAGTAATTTTAGTATATTTAAACACTGATTAAAGTATATACAGTATTAATTTGATTGATACAATATGTAATTAACTCAGTGACTTGTTACAGTCATTTGGAGTATCAATGGACAAGGTATTTATATCACAATTGCATGTCGAAACGATTATCGGGGTGTATGATTTTGAAAAGAAAAGTAAACAAAGCCTGTACTTTGATATTGAGATGCTAAGCGACATTAAGCCCGCAGCACAAAACGACGATATTAACTTAGCATTAGATTACGCTAAGGTGAGTGAGCGAGTTATCGAGCACAGCACAGCTAAACCAGTCGAGCTTTTAGAAACGCTGGTGGAGCAATTGGCGCAAATTATCTTAACCGAATTTAATACTTCTCAAGTAACAATAAAAGTTAGCAAGCCTGCTGCAGTTCCACAAGCGCAAACAGTGGGTGTAGAGATTACGCGCATTAAGGCTACGGCTTAAATGGCGCAGATATTTATTAGCCTAGGGTCAAACATTAATAAAGCTGAGCATATTCGGCGTGCTCTAGTGGCGTTAAATCAGCACTTTGAAAACACACATCACTCATCAGTATTTGAAAGTGAAGCTGTGGGTTTTGCCGGTAATAACTTTTATAACTCAGTACTTGCAGCCACCACTAACATGGCGCTTGTTGATGTTTGCGCGTTATTAAAACAAATTGAACGCGACAATGGCCGCCAAGCAAATGATAAAAAATTTAGCCCACGTACTTTGGATCTCGACTTACTCTTTTATGATGATGTGATTTGCGAGAGCCCTGCACAATTACCGCGTGACGAAATTACTAAAAACGCCTTTGTTTTACAGCCTTTAGCTGAGGTGGCCCCTGATTTTTATCATCCGGTAGCAAAACAAACGATTGCCCAAATATGGAATGCATATAACAACCCTCAACAAAAACTATGGAAGGTGGAGTTTTCTAACCCATGAGTATTATAGAAATAATTGTTTTAGCCCTAATTCAGGGATTTACTGAGTTTTTACCTATATCGAGTTCGGCACACTTAATTTTACCATCACAAATTTTAGGCTGGGAGGATCAAGGGTTAGCGTTCGATGTTGCTGTTCACGTAGGCACTTTAATTGCGGTTGTTATTTATTTCCGTAAAGAAGTAGCCGATATACTCGGTGCTTGGTTTAAATCGTTTGGCGTGCAGGGCACAACAGATGATAGCAAACTAGGTTGGTGGATCATTTTAGGTACTGTGCCAGCAGCTATTTTAGGCTTGTTATTAAAAGATTTTGTTGAACTGTACTTACGCAGTGCATGGGTGATTGCGACCACAACAATCGTATTTGGTCTATTGCTTTGGTACGCAGATGCCAAAGGTAAGCAAATAAAAACAATCTATCAGCTAAACTGGAAAACGGCCCTCATTATTGGCTTTGCACAGGCCGTTGCAATGATCCCTGGCACTTCACGTTCAGGTATTACCATGACAGCGGGTTTAATGTTAGGTATGAACAAGCAAAGTGCAGCGCGCTTTTCGTTTTTATTAGCTATTCCAATCATTTCAATGATGGGTCTTTATTATACTGCAGAGCTTGCCCTTGGCGATCATATCGTAGATTGGACGGCATTATTGTTAGGTGTAGTGCTGTCGTTTTTATCAGCTTATGCTTGTATTTTTATGTTTTTAAAAGTGATTGAGCGAATGGGAATGCTACCATTTGTTATTTATCGTTTATTATTAGGTGTCGGTTTAATATTCTTTTTAATGCTATAAGCTATTAATCTTCAGGAAAGCCTCCCACTTTGGGAGGCTTTTTTATTTGCGCCAAGGGTTAATGGTAACTTAAGCTAAATTTTGGCATTATAGCGCCATTAAATTTTGCCTTAGAGCAAACTCCGCGCAGGATGAAAGGATAGTAAATGCATATACATATTTTGGGTATTTGTGGCACATTTATGGGTGGTATTGCCGCTATAGCAAAATCATTGGGTCACCACGTTACTGGGTCAGATCAAAACGTTTACCCACCAATGAGTACTCAGCTACAAGAACTGGGTATTGAACTAACACAGGGCTATGACGTATCTCAACTAGAGCCAGCTCCAGATATCGTTGTTATTGGTAATGCTATGAGCCGTGGTAACCCGTGTGTTGAATATGTACTCGATAAGAGCCTGCCTTATACTTCAGGACCTGAGTGGCTAAAACATAACTTACTACAAGATTCGTGGGTGCTGGCTGTGGCAGGAACTCATGGTAAAACAACCACCGCCAGTATGTTGGCGTGGATACTTGAATATGCGGGTTTAAAGCCTGGCTTTTTAATTGGCGGAATTGTACAAAATTTTGGTCTTTCTGCGCGAGTTGGGCAAACGCCATTTTTTGTTATAGAAGCCGATGAGTACGACACGGCCTTTTTTGATAAACGCAGTAAATTTGTTCATTATTTACCTCGAACACTTATTTTAAATAATCTCGAATTTGATCATGCTGATATTTTTGAAGATTTAAACGCAATTAAAAAACAATTTCACCATTTGATTCGTACACTACCGCAAAGCGGCAAAGTGCTGTGGCCAAAAAATGATGAAGCACTGAGCGATGTGATTACAAAAGGCTTGTGGAGCGAGAGCGAAACTCTAGGCGATGACTGGAATTATGAATTACTCAAAGCCGATGGTTCTCAATTTAATGTTTTACTAAATAAGCAGTTACAAGGCGTTGTTAGCTGGCAAGCGATTGGTGAGCATAACGTTAAAAATGCCATGATGGCTATTGCAGCAGCTCGTCATGTGGGAATTGCAATAGAGCACAGTATTGAAGCTTTGGGCGAGTTTATCAGCCCAAAAAGGCGGATGGAGCTTAAAGCAGATATTAATCATATTAAAGTGTATGACGATTTTGCCCATCACCCAACGGCAATACAAACAACACTTGCGGGGCTGCGTGCTAAAGTGGGGGATGAAAAAATTATTGCGATTTTAGAGCCGCGCTCTAACACCATGAAAATGGGAGTGCATCAATTTACACTTCTCGATTCACTTCGCGATGCAGATGATGTGCTGTTATTTGAACCAGAAAATTTAAACTGGTCACTTAAAGAGCAAGCTGACAAAGCGGGTATGCAGTGCTTTGATTCTACAACCGCTATTATTGATACAGTGCTTGAGAATGTTGAGCCAAATCAACATGTTTTAATTATGAGTAATGGTGGTTTTAATGGTCTTCATCAGCAACTTGTTGATGGTTTGACCGATAAATACAGCGGAGAATAATGTGCAATTTAAAGATACAATTACCTTAGCATTTAGTGGCGCATCAGGCGCACCATATGGGTTAAGGCTGTTGGAAGTGTTACTTGAACAACAATTTCAAGTGTATGTGCTTATCTCAAGTGCCGCGCGTGTAGTTTTTGATACCGAGTCTAATATAAAGTTATCAGGGAATGAAGATAAAGCTACCGAGCAGTTAAGTGTATTATTTAACGCCAAGAGCGAACAATTAAAGGTATTTGGCAAAGATAACTGGTTCAGTCCGGTGGCTTCGGGCTCAGCAGCACCGAAAAAAATGATAGTATGTCCATGTAGTGCCGGGTCAGTGTCTGCGATTGCAATCGGCGCATCAGATAACTTATTAGAGCGCGCTGCCGATGTGGTGATAAAAGAGCGAGGTCAACTTATTCTAGTCCCTCGAGAAACTCCTTTTAGCGAAATTCACTTGGAAAATATGCTCAAATTGTCGCGTTTAGGGGTCACTATCATGCCCGCTGCTCCTGGGTTTTATCATCAACCACAAAGTATAGAAGACTTGGTTGATTTTATGGTGGCGCGAATTTTAGATCATTTAAATATTGAACATAACCTCACAAAGCGCTGGGGTTATGGTGAGGGTAAGAAATGAATAAGCAAAACATTGCTTTAAATATTGAAGGCCTTACCAAGGTTTACAAAAATGGGGTAGAGGCAGTAAAAGGGGTTGATTTACAAGTGCATGAAGGTGACTTTTTTGCACTGTTAGGTCCAAATGGGGCGGGTAAATCAACCACTATTGGGGTGATATCTTCTTTGGTTAATAAGACCAAAGGTAAAGTTGAAGTATTTGGTCATGATATTGATACCGACCTAGAAGCAGCGAAAGCGAACTTAGGTTTAGTGCCGCAAGAGTTTAACTTTAGCCAGTTTGAAACCCTAAGCCAAATACTCGTTAATCAAGCCGGCTATTATGGTGTTCCTCGCGCGCAGGCGCACAAACGTGCTGACAAGTACTTAGCACAGCTAGGGTTACTTGAGAAAAAAGATAAGCAAGCACGTACTCTTTCTGGTGGTATGAAGCGTCGTTTGATGATTGCACGTGCCTTAATGCATGAGCCAAAGTTACTTATTTTAGACGAACCAACTGCGGGCGTTGATATAGAGCTGCGCCGCTCAATGTGGGAGTTTTTAAGACAAATCAACGAACAAGGTGTGACCATTATTTTAACCACTCACTACCTTGAAGAAGCCGAACTACTGTGTAAAAACATCGCTATTATTGATACCGGTCGCATAGTTGAAAACACTACTATAAAAGCTTTGTTGGCTAAATTAGACAAAGAAACCTTTGTACTGGATTTAAAGCAGCCTACCAATCCGGTGACACTTGAAGGGTATAATTTCACCATGACTGATGAGCACACCATTGAAGTTGAAGTGGCTAAATCACAAGGGCTCAATGCTGTATTTAGCGCGTTAACCGAACAAGGTAATACTGTTCTGAGCATGCGTAATAAAGCAAATCGATTAGAAGAATTATTTGTAGGTTTATTAGAGCAAGGGCGGGGCGAATAAATGTTTAAATATGGCGTAGCCTTAAAAAGTATTTGGATTAAAGAGTGTATTCGCTTTTTGCGTATTTGGGTGCAAACCTTAGTGCCGCCAGCGATTACTATGAGCTTATATTTTGTTATTTTTGGGAACTTAATAGGCTCGCGTATTGGCGATATGGGCGGCTTTAGTTACATGGAGTTTATTGTTCCAGGCCTTATTATGATGTCAGTTATAACAAACTCTTACTCGAATGTGGCTTCGAGCTTTTACTCAACTAAGTTTCAAAAAAGTATTGAAGAGTTATTGGTTGCACCTGTGCCTAATTACATCATTGTGTTGGGTTATATGGGCGGAGGCATGACCCGTGGTATTATGGTTGGCTTTATTGTAACGTGCGTTTCTTTATTTTTTGTAGATATACAAATACATAATATTTTTGTGATTATAGCCACTGTTATTCTTACCTCGGCGGTGTTTGCCTTGGGCGGGTTAATCAACGCTATTTATGCAAACAGCTTTGATGACATAAGTATTATTCCGACCTTTATTTTAACGCCTCTAACTTATTTAGGCGGGGTGTTTTACTCAATCACTTTACTGCCTGATTTTTGGCAGATGGTGTCGCAAATTAATCCTATTATTTATATGGTTAACGCATTCAGATACGGATTCTTAGGCGTTTCTGATGTTGATTTAACGGTTGCGATTGCGGTGTTGTTGGTGTTTATCAGCGTATTATTTACTTTAGCACTGACGCTAATCAAAAAAGGTGTGGGGTTAAGACACTAATGAGCGATGCAAATTCACGTAGTATTGTATCTAATCAAGCGGGACTTCATGAAAAGCTTGATGAAATAGTTAATAAACACTTACAAGCCGAGTTTAAAAAGCCAATTGCAGCGCATACTCAAACCGCATTTGATGAAGTTAATGCTAAGGTGCAAGCCTTTGATGGACCGCTTATTTTAGACTCCTGTTGTGGCGTTGGCGAAAGCACTGCTAATTTAGCGAAACGTCATCCTGATGCGTTAGTTGTGGGCATTGATAAGTCATCTCACCGACTTGATAAGCATGATGTTGAGTATAAACAAACTGAGAGTGGTCAATACATTTTGGTGCAAGCTGACTTAAATGATTTTTGGCGTTTAGCTGTCGCTGCTAATTGGCGGCCTACTCATCACTATTTGCTATATCCAAACCCTTGGCCTAAGTCTAAGCACATTCAACGGCGCTGGCATGGGGCGGCTATCTTCCCCTTTATTGTTAAATTAGGTGGTTTGCTTGAAGTGCGCAGTAACTGGGATATCTATGTTAAAGAGTTTGCCAGGGCGCTCGAGTTAGCAGGGTATCCTTGTCAAACTGCGTTGTTTGAATCAGACGAAGCAATTACTCCTTTTGAGCGTAAGTACTGGGCCAGTGGTCAGCAAAGCCACCGACTAGCCATTAATATTAATAACTAATTCATTGCTTTTTTAAACTCAGTAACATGTGGCGTTGGTTTGCCAAGGAAACTACCTTGCATCAGCGTCACATTTAGTTGGCTGAGTAACTCTGCAACCGTATTACTTTCTACCGCTTCAACAACCAATTCAAGTTCAAGCTGCTGGGCTATATCAGTGATGTAGGATATAAATAGCGACGTATTTGCATCATTTAATAGCTGCTTTGTGATTGCTCCATCGAGTTTTATACCATCAACCTCCACTTTTAAAGTATTAAGAGTATTAATAAACTCATTACCCCAGCAGTGCATCACCACCTTTGCCCCCTTACTTTTTACCATTGCGATAAATGACTTTATTTCATAGTAATGTGAAATAACCTGCGACTCTAAAATCGAAATAGTAATGTTTTCAGGATTAGGGTAGCGATGAAGCTCATACGCAATATGATCATAAATAGTGGGATCTGCAATGTTTTCAGCGCACAGCGTTAACTCCCAACAAATTGCTGATTTACGAAAACGTGAAACACATTGAGTAAACAGAGCATGGGTTAACATGCCATTCATACGCAGTCTATTTAGTGCATTTGCAAAGGTATCAGGGGTTAAAATCTCCCCTTGTGAAGTGACTATTCTCGGTGAGCAATCATACCTAATAACTTCATCGGTATGAGTATTTATAACCGGCTGGAAGTAAGGGACAACACGATGAGCATTAAATGCTTCACGAATTTCTTTTGCTATTTCAACATTATATAAATATAGAGATTTAGCGTCGTTAATTGCCTCACAGTAGTTAACTATGCTCTGATCGCCCTGCTTAGATTGCAGTAACGCAATATGAGCATTCTTAAGCAGTAATGACTTATTGCCTCTAGCTACACCAGCGTTAAGTGTAATATAAATAAAAGGCTGATTTAAAAACGGTATATTTTTATTATGCGATTGTATGATGCTATATAGCTCATCAAAGGGAGTTTCTTTATCAGTCAAAATAGCGAGTTTATTAGTTGCAATACGATAAATACGTGCGTGCAAACGGGCTTGCTGCTTAAAGTGAGTGAGCAGCTTTTTCATCACTTCATCGGCTGTTTTTGTGCCAAAAAAACGACTGATATTATCAATTTCGTTCACTAAAATAATCGCAATTTGCAAATGATGTTCATTGCTTTTTTTTAGCCGTTTTTCTAAGGCAATATGATTTTCAAATCCGCTTGCATGGTCGCTCATTAATGAACGACGTACTCCATAGTAATAAAGAATATAAACTATTAATAAAATAATAATTACGCAGCAAAAATGAAACATAGATTGATATAAGTCTGTTTTTAACGCATTGCTAATTTTATCAACGCTAATATCTGCAGCTGTAATATAGGTTCTGCCATTTTTTGCCAGATGAGGAATATATACTGTTTTAGAATGGCCGCGATGCGCTGTTGAGGTTTCAAAAATAGGGGCCGTTGATAAAAATGCAGCCATAGTTATTGGCGTGGCTTCGGGATAAAGATCTAAAAACTGAGTAACTTTACCGTTATTTTGATCATCTTGAGTGTAGCTAGAGGCAGTAAAATAAACATTCTCATCAATCTGTACCATTGAATATAAATAATCTATATTTAAATCATTGGCCAATGCCGAAAGCTGGTCGGCTTTATTTTGATAGCTTGAAAAGCTAATTTCTTGCGCTACTTTATCGTGATAATCACTACCTAAAATGTACTTTACGCTGGTGGCTGCATTTAATAAACGATTATCAATGCTGCGTATCACATCATTATTGATGGCAGTGTAGGTGTAGTAACTGTAAATTATTAAGCTGACTAAAAAAAAGACGGTACCGAGCGCCAACCGAGTTAATTTTAGATTTCCTTTTAGCATGTAACATCCTTATTTTTTGTTAGATTTATTATACTTAAAAATTATAAATGCCCAATATTTTAATTACCCTTTGTACTAAATATAAAAAATAGTGAAATGTTATCTATTTTGTATTGTCTTTTATGGCTTAAAACGAGACATTTTTGTCATATTGCAGTAAAGTTAGCGCAATTTTTTAGAAATGCCGTTGCTTAAAAACACCTTAAATTAGCGTGTTTTACAAACTAACAGGTGTTTTAGTCACACACTAGGTATGAAGATGGATCAAAAGCGTTGTGCCGTCGCCTCTAAAGAAAGCCTCAAACGGATATTTACCGTTCCAGAGGCCCCTGACTCAACTTTGAGCAAAATAGAGCTTGAAATTTCGAGTAATTTAGCAGGTTTCTTAAACGAAAATATCGCGGCAATTGAAAAACCATTACATGAAATAGAAAAAGATTTTCAATCTGCGGCTATCCCTGAAGAGCCAACGTTTGTGTCTTGCTATGCCCAAGATATTATGGAACAGCTGGTTGCTCATTCTGTACATACCGCAGCGCCAAGCTTTATTGGTCACATGACATCTGCTCTGCCACATTTTTTACTGCCGTTATCGAAATTAATGGTTGGGCTAAATCAAAACCTTGTAAAAATAGAAACCTCAAAAGCGTTTACCCCATTAGAGCGTCAAGTTTTAGGAATGATGCATCATTTAGCTTATGGACAAAATGATGGCTTTTATTCTAAATGGATGCACAGTGCAAAAACCTCTTTAGGAGCATTTTGCTCTGGTGGCACAGTAGCTAACATTACAGCACTTTGGATTGCCCGCAACCGCTTATTGAAAGCGGATGGCAACTTTAAAGGCATTGCTGCACAAGGTTTAGTGGCGGGAATGCTCCACTATGGTTACAAAGGACTGGCGGTTTTAATCTCTGAGCGAGGTCATTACTCATTAGGCAAATCGGTTGATTTATTAGGTATTGGCCGTGAGAATTTAATTGGTATTAAAACATCGACTGATAATAAAGTTGATGTAGCTGCTATGCGAGAAAAAGCGCTAGAGCTTGAAGCGCAAGGCATTAAAGTGATGGCAATTATTGGTGTAGCCGGAACGACTGAAACTGGTAATATCGATCCACTTGAAGATATGGCTAATTTATCACAAGAGATTAATTGCCACTTTCATGTTGATGCGGCGTGGGGCGGAGCTACTTTACTCTCTAATACCCATAGGCACCTTTTAAAAGGCATTGAGCATGCAGATTCAATCACCATTGATGCGCATAAACAAATGTATGTACCGATGGGAGCAGGTTTGGTGCTGTTTAAAGACCCTGCTGCAACTGATGCCATAGAGCATCATGCTGAATATATTTTACGTAAAGGCTCTAAAGATTTAGGCAGCCATACCCTTGAGGGGAGCCGCCCTGGTATGGCGATGTTAGTGCATGCTTGCTTACGTGTTATTGGTCGTAAAGGCTATGAAATGCTTATCGATCGCAGTATTAAAAAAGCACGTTACTTTGCTGATTTGATAAAAGCTGATGAAGACTTTGAATTAATATCAGAACCCGAACTGTGTTTATTAACTTATCGTTATGTCCCTAAGCAAATTAAAAATGCGATAGCACAGGCCGATGCACAGACCCGTTTAGATATTTTTGCCGCGCTTAATCGCTTTACTGCTAGCATGCAAAAACGACAACGTGAATCGGGTCGCTCGTTTGTATCGCGTACACGTTTAACGCCAGTTCAATATGATAACCAACCAACCGTGGTATTTAGAGTGGTGCTTGCGAATCCGCTTACATCAGGTGCAATATTAAAAGAGATATTAGAAGAGCAGAAAGAACTAGCTCAAACCGACCCTGTATTTAAAAAGTATTTACGAAAATATATGTAACTAACCTGAACTCTGGTTAAGAGATTTACTAACATATTGAATCAAAGATGATATTTATGTTTATTTTCTCTAGCCAGAGATTTTCAGTGAAAACAAGGCGAACTTACGCGTCAATAGCTAGCCTATTGCAAGTAAATTCAACGCAGTTAGCGCTAAAAGTAGCTGCTTGAGATAGATTTATTATTCAGAGTTCAGGTTAAATATAAATGCTATAAAAAAGACGCTTAATAGCGTCTTTTTTGTTACTGATTAAAAGCAACTCGCCTTTATGAGGTTGCTGATAATTTGTTGCGAAGGCTTTATTTTTTCCATCGCTAAATATTCATCGGGCTGATGCGCTTGGTTAATTGAACCCGGTCCCATGACGATGGTTTCACAACCCAGTTGTTGTATAAATGGTGCCTCAGTACAGTAATTAACAGCCACCGCTTTTTGCCCTGCTATATTTTCGGCTAGTTTAACTAACGCGCTGTCTGTGCTTCCTGTAAATGCTGGAATTGGCTCATGTAAATCAATCACACTGACCGAATTAGGGTATTGCTGGTTTATATCGTAGGTTGCATCAAGCAGCAATGCTTGCAGCTCTTGTACACTTAAGCCAGGAAGAGGGCGCATATCAATGTGCATTTCACAGCAACCGCAAATCCGATTCGCATTATCGCCCCCATGAATATTACCTAAATTGAGCGTAGGGTAAGGAATTTTAAAGTGATTTATTGAATATTTATTCTTAAGCTGTTCTTTTAAGATTAGCAATTTTGTAATCACTTTATGCATCACTTCGATGGCGTTAAGACCCCGTTCGGGATCTGAGCTATGTCCTGAACGGCCAACGACTCTTATTGCTGTACTCATATGACCTTTATGAGTAAATACCGGCGTCATATCAGTAGGTTCACCAATAATACAGCGACTTGGCTTTAAATTTGGGTGCTTACAGATTTGTTGTGCGCCAGCCATAGTGGTTTCTTCGTCTGCGGTGGCTAATATTAAAATTGGTTGTGTTTGTTGCTTTTCATCAAGCTCACTAATAGCCTGCAGTACAAAAGCAAAAAAACCTTTCATATCAATGCTACCTAAGCCAAATAGTTTGTTATCTCGCTCAGTTAATTTAAATGGGTTGTGATTCCAACGACTATCATCAAATGGCACCGTATCAGTGTGACCTGCCAGCATTAAACCGCCGTCGCCTTGACCGCGTTTTGCTAATAAGTTGTAGCGGCCTTTGTTGCCTTTTAATTCTATTATTTCACAGGTAAAACCTAAGCTTTGACACCATTGCGCTAGGAGTTCAATGACACTCTTATTACTCATGCATAAATGATCTTCAATGGCACTAATAGAGGGGGCAGCAATCAATTGCTGGTACATCGAAATAAATGACGGCAGAGACATAAAAAATTCCAAAATAAGTATTCATTTTAATTGCATAACAATATAAAAGTATTTATGATGAATATCAATTCACTTTTTAAGCATAAATATATTAAAGTTACGCCATGAAAATAATACGACGATAGTTATCACTCACAAATTTAATCTGTTTGGCTGGGTTAGACCCTAGTGTAAACAAACAACATGGAATGTGGTCACTAATTTTAGATAAAGAGTAAGTAATGAACGTAGTAATTATAGGTGCCAGCGGTTACAGCGGCGCAGAACTGGCTAGCTTAGTAGCAAAACATCCAACGCTTTCACTAACTGGCTGTTATGTATCAGCGCAAAGTTTAGATAAACATAAGTTGCTTAGTGAATTGTATCCTGAGCATTTAGGATTACTTGATTTACCTTTGCAGCCACTAAATGAACATGCACTTGCTGATATCACTCATTCAGCAGATTACGTTTGTCTGTGCACCGATCATAAAGTAAGTGTGGATTTAGCGCCTCAGTTTTTAGCGATGGGCAAGAAGGTATTTGACCTCTCTGGTGGCTATCGTCTTGCAAGCAATGATGATTACGTTACTTATTATGGTTTTGAACACCAACACCCAGAACTACTTAATCAAGCGGCATATGGTCTTGCTGAATGGAATAGTAAAGCCATTGCTGATGCTCAGCTAATTGCTGTTGCTGGCTGCTATCCAACGGCTGCATTAAATGCATTAAAGCCTCTTCAACAAGCGTGCTTATTGAGTGATGAAAAAATTATTATTAATGCGGTTTCTGGCGTAACTGGCGCAGGGCGAAAAGCCAGCATCGGTACGCATTTTTGTGAGGTATCACTTGCACCCTATGGTTTGTTTAATCACCGTCACGGGCCTGAAATACAACAGCACCTAGGTCATGAGGTGTTATTTACTCCTCATTTAGGTAATTTCCCGCGCGGTATTTTAGAAACTATTTATGTGCAATTAAAGCCGGGTGTGACCAGTGAGCAAGTAGCTAAAGCTTATCAAGTATTGGCTGATGAGCCATTAATTCGTTTGCTTGGCAGCAAAATCCCCTCGATTAAAGGGGTGGCCAAACAACCTTATGTAGATATTGCGTGGCAGCAGCAAGGCTCACAGTTAATAGTAATGGCAGCAATTGACAACTTATTAAAAGGGGCAGCTGGTCAGGCTTTGCAATGTATTAATTTATCAATGGGGCTTCCTCACACTACAGGTCTAATAGGAGCGTTTAGATGAGCAGTAAAACGTGGGTTATTAAACTCGGTGGTGCAGTACTCAATACTGAAAATGCCGCTAAAGCATTATTTGAAATACTCAACGAGCAAGATGATGCACAGTTTGTGATTGTGCATGGGGGTGGTTCATTAGTTGATAGCTGGTTAAAAGAGGCTGGTTTTGCCAGTGCTAAACACCAAGGTTTACGTATTAGCCCTAAAGAACAGATGCCTTATATTGTTGGAGCCCTTGCGGGTGCGGCAAACAAACAACTCATGGCGCAAGCAATTAGTGTTGGTCATAAGCCGGTGGGGTTAAGTTTATATGAAGCAGGGATCACCGCCTCGCAAAAATTAAAAGCATTGGGTCAAGTAGGTCAATGTCACAACAATGCTGATTCTATTATTAATGATTTACTCAGTGCTGGCCGGTTACCAATCATCAGTTCTATCGGCTTTGATGAGCAGGGCTTGTTATACAACGTTAATGCCGATGAAGCAGCCGCCGCAATGGCAAATAATTTAAATGCAGAACTTATTTTTATGACGGACGTAGAGGCGGTACTTGATGCCAATAAGCAGCCTTTACATCAACTTGACACAAAACACATTGATACTTTAATTGCAGAGGGAGTAATTTTGGGCGGGATGGAGGTCAAAGTTAAGACCAGTCTTCACGCTGCCCAACATTTACGACGCGGTGTGTACATTTCCAGCTGGCAAAAGCCAGAAAACTTAACTGCTTTGCTGCAAGGCGAGCATGTCGGAACTAAAGTAACACCATAGGTTGAACATGTTTAAAGATTTTTTAACGGGTCTAGAATTAGACCAACAAGGCGCACTAAATTTATTAAAGTTAGCGCAAGATATTAAAGAAAGCCCAAGTAAATATAGCCAAGTGCTAGCTGGTAAGTCAGTGGTTACTTTGTTTGAAAAGCAAAGTTTACGTACTCGCCTTTCATTTGATATTGGTATAAACCGTTTAGGGGGCCATGCGGTTTACCTTGACCAACAAAATGGTGCAATGGGCGCCCGCGAATCAATAAAAGATTTTGCCTTAAATATTTCGACTTGGGCCGATGGAATTGTTGCGCGGGTTAATCAGCACAGTACGCTAACGACACTCGGTGAGTATTCATCCGTTCCTGTGATTAATAGTTTGTGTGATTTATATCACCCATGCCAAGCATTAGCTGATTTTTTAACACTACAAGAAGTACACGGTGATGTTAGCCAGTTAAAGCTTGCCTACTTAGGTGAGGGCAATAATGTAACGCATTCATTGATGCTGTTAGCCGCTACTTTAGGAACCGATTTTGTCGCTGTAACACCAAAAGGGTGTTCACCTGATTCGCAAGTGCTTAAAAAAGCAGAGCAAATAGCAGCGATGAATGGCGCTTCTGTAATGGTAAGTGACAGGGTTGAGGCTGCAGTAGGTGCTAATGTTGTTTACGCCGATACCTGGGTATCGATGGGGGATACAACTCCCCTTGAGCAAGTAAAAGAAAAATACATGCCTTATCAATTAAATCAGGCATTGTTAGAAAAAACCGGTGCAACTACGGTATTACATTGCCAACCGGCACACCGTGAGTTTGAAATTACTTCTGAGGTAATGGATGGCCCTGCATCAAAAATTATACAGCAAGCAGAAAACCGCATGCATGCGCAAAATGCGCTATTAGTTACATTATTAAATCCAAATTTTGTTAAGGAACACCTATGAGTTCAATTAAAAAAGTCGTTTTAGCCTATTCAGGTGGTCTTGATACATCGGCTATCGTGCCATGGTTAAAAGAGAACTACGGCTGTGAAGTTATTGCCTTTGTTGCCGATGTTGGCCAAGGCGCTGAAGAACTTGAAGGCGTAGAAGCTAAAGCTATAGCGTCTGGTGCATCTGAGTGTTACGTGGTTGATTTAAAAGATGAGATGGTAAGCGATTATATTTACCCAACGCTTAAAACGGGTTCTATATATGAAGGGACTTATTTACTTGGTACCTCTATGGCGCGTCCAATCATTGCTAAAGCGCAAGTTGAAATTGCACGTAAAGTAGGTGCCGATGCACTTTCTCATGGCTGTACGGGTAAAGGTAACGACCAAGTACGTTTTGAGTCATGTTTTGCCGCACTCGCACCTGATTTAAAAGTGATTGCGCCATGGCGTGAGTGGGATTTATCAAGCCGTGAATCATTGCTTGATTACCTAGCTGAACGTGACATTCCATGTTCTGCGTCAGCAACAAAAATTTATAGTCGTGATGCTAACGCATGGCATATTTCACACGAAGGCGGTGAACTTGAAGATCCTTGGTGTGAACCAAGTGAGCAAGTATGGACCTGGACTAACTCACCAGAGCAAGCACCTGATAAAGCTGAACACGTCACTTTATCGGTTGTTGAAGGTGAAGTAGTTGCTGTAAATGGTGAAGAGCTTAAACCTTATGATTGTTTAGTTAAATTAAACGATATTGCATCACCTCATGGTGTGGGCCGTGTCGATATTGTAGAAAACCGTTTAGTGGGCATGAAATCGCGTGGTTGTTATGAAACGCCAGGCGGCACTGTGATCATGGCGGCGCTGCAAGCTATTGATGAGTTAGTACTTGATAAAGCGAGCCGTAAATGGAAAGAAGTACTCGGGGGTGAATTTTCACACTTAGTCTACGACGGTCGTTGGTTTACGCCGCTAAAAGATTCTATTTTAGCCGGTGCAGAAGCGTTGTCTACACTAGCAACGGGCGAAGTGGTGCTTAAGCTTTATAAAGGCCAAGTCACTGCGGTTCAGAAAAAATCACCTAACAGTTTATATAGCGAAGATTTTGCTACCTTTGGTGAAGATGATGTTTATGACCAATCGCACGCAGAAGGCTTTATTCGTTTATTCTCGCTATCAAGCAGAATTTCAGCATTAGCTAAAAAGTAATTTTTTACGCCCCTTGGAATTAAGGGGCTATTATCGGGTTTGGAGAGATTTCATGGCATTATGGGGCGGACGTTTTTCTACGGGTCCAGATGAAGCGTTTAAACAGTTTAACGATTCACTTCCCTTCGATTATCAATTAGCAGAGCAAGATATTATTGGCTCTGTTGCATGGGCTGGCGCACTAGAACAAGTGAATGTGTTATCTAGTGATGAGCACAAAAAGCTGGTATCGGCACTTTATGAGCTACTTGAAGAGGTAAAAGCAGATCCACACGCGGTTGCCACCTCAGGTGCTGAGGATATTCATTCTCATGTTGAAGCTGCGCTAATTGAAAAAGTGGGTGATTTAGCTAAAAAATTACACACAGGTCGAAGCCGTAACGATCAAGTTGCTACCGACTTTAGGTTATGGTGCCGCGATACCGCCGATCATATTTTAAAAGCAATTGCACAATTAAAAGCTGAATTTATTAGTTTGGCTGAACGTGAACTTGGCACAATACTGCCAGGTTATACGCACTTACAGCGTGCACAGCCCGTACTGTTTAGTCACTGGTGTATGGCTTATGTAGAAATGTTAGAGCGTGATGAAAGCCGGTTGCAAGATGCCCAATCACGAATGAACTATTGTCCACTCGGCAGTGGCGCTCTTGCGGGAACTGCCTATCCGATTGACCGTCATGCACTTGCACAAGGTTTAGGGTTTACAGGCGCGACTAAAAATAGCCTTGATGGTGTATCTGATCGTGACTTTGTGGTTGAGCTATTAAGCTGTGCGTCTATCTCTATGATCCACTTATCGCGCATGTCTGAAGACTTGATTTTTTATAACTCAGGCGAAGCTGGCTTTATCGAACTGGCTGATAATGTTACATCTGGCTCATCTTTGATGCCGCAGAAAAAGAACCCAGATGCATTAGAGCTAATTCGTGGTAAAACAGGGCGGGTATTTGGTGCGTTTAGTGCAATGATGATGACTCTAAAAGCATTGCCGCTTGCCTACAATAAAGACATGCAAGAAGATAAAGAAGGCATTTTTGACGCAATGCCAACGTGGCTTGCTTGTATTCATATGGCACAAGCATGTATCAAGGGTGTAACAGTTAAAGCAGATAAAACCCTTGCAGCGGCAAAAGGTGGCCACGCGAATGCAACCGAACTTGCTGATTACTTAGTCGCTAAAGGAGTGCCGTTCAGAGAAGGGCATCATATTGTTGGGGTGTTGGTGCAATTAGCTATTAGTGAAGGTAAAACGTTAGAGGAGCTTTCACTAGAGCAGTATAAATCAGTAAATCCAGTGTTTGAAGATGACGTGTATCCGGTACTTGAAATTGACGCCTGTATAAAAGCACGCCAAGCGCTTGGCGGTACATCATTAGAGCAAGTAAGCAAAGCGGTGAAAGACGCGAAAAAAAAACAGCAAATAACGGTTCGTGATGCCAACTTAGATGACGTAGAAGCAATTGCTAAACTCGTACAGCACTGGGCAACAGTCGGCGAAAATTTACCGCGAGCTAAAAGTGATATGGTGCACTCAATTAATGAGTTTGCCGTAACCGAGATAGACGGTCAGGTATCGGGTTGTGCTTCACTTTATATTTACGACACAGGGTTAGCTGAAATACGTTCATTGGGCATTGATCCTAAAAGCGCAGTAACGGGGCAGGGACGAGAACTGGTTGAACACTTATTAGTGAAAGCCAAAAAGTTGGCACTTAAGCGTGTCATTGTTCTGACTCGTGTACCTGACTTTTTCGAAAATCAGCGCTTTAGTTTCTGTAGTAAAGAGAGCTTACCTGAAAAAGTCATGAAAGATTGTGAGCTATGTTTACGTAAAGAAAACTGTGATGAAGTCGCAATGGAATATATGTTAAAGCCAAGTAATAGCATGGAGATCCCTTGTAAAAACGTGGCTTGAGCAATCCCTAGGATAAAAAACGCACGGTGACCCCGATGCGTTTTTTTTTGAGTAAAATAAAGTGATGTTTTAAATTAATATGCTATGAATTTAAAGTTGGCATATCGGTTGCATTTATAGTTCTGTAGTGTGTTGTTGAGTCAATTAATCAACGAAGGCAATACGTTACAGCAGTTATTTAGTAACTGCTCCAGGTGGTGTGATTTAAATTTACGCCAATAATAAAAATTTAATACTCAAAAGGATTAATCACATGCAAATTTCAGCTAATAGCCAAGTACAAATGCAAGCATACAATAAAACGCAACAATTAAAGCCTGCAATGGAACAAACTGCTAGCCCTAAAACCCTTCAATCTGATACAGTAAGTATCTCTCAAGAGGCGATGGCAGCAGCGAGCACTGATTTACAGCGCATTGGCGGTATCATCTTGCCTACTAGACCTAAATAAGTATTAAGGTTATGAATGTTTTTAACTGAGTTTTTTGGTTTTTTTTCATTATCAGCTTTTGCGATGTGGGGATTTCTTATGGCGTTTTTTTTTAACGCCTTCGTTTACTCATTAAATATAAAAAGAAATTCAACCCTATTACTCAGTTCATTTATCATGATGATTTCATATACCGCGTCAGATTATTTTTTGACATGGTTATCGGTTAGAACTTCAGACTATTTAGACTGGGCATTCTACGATTTAGTAACAATCATAACTTTAAGCCTGACTTATTTTTTGATAAAAAAAACCACACCTTCTTTTTTATACCTTATTGTTGGGTTGACATTTAATTCAATGTTTTTTCTTTTTATGTATTTTGATGTCTTTATCAGAGAGAATAGAGAGCCTTGGCTCTTTTGGGATATTTATACGTTCAGTGTAAACATTATTGATCTGATTATGATTATCGCTTTAATAGTAGACCGTGATTTCCTTGGCTTACACACCCTAAAAAATAAACTTATGTCTTTATTCAAAAACTCTGAGCTTCATCAAATCCAATAAATGTATTATGTAGACTTATTTTTAGCAGATTATATCGATGCATTTATACAGTGGGGCTTTTTAATGGCCATTTTGTACACTTTGGTATCGAGTATAAATACGCCAAATAAATCTTTGGTCTATTTAGCCACAATCATGTTTTTTTCCTACCTTCTAAGTGACTTCCTTTACATTTTTCAAAATGTTTACTTGAACTGGATTTTTTTTGATTTTGCTACAATCCTAATCATTTTTTTAGCATTACAGGTTTCAAGTTTTCAAAGCTCTGTAGCTAAAAACTATATTGTAAGCGGTTTAATTATAAATGCATGTTTAACTTATTCTATTTATATAGATCTTTATATAAACTGGAACTCAGATCCTTGGTGGTTGTGGAGCCTGTACTCCATGGGGGTTAACATTATTGATTTACTAATGATTATTGCTATTTTTATCAATAAAGACTTTTTAGGGCTAATGAAACTTAAAGGTCGTTTATTTAGATCACGCGCTGAGTTTAAAAGCCTATAATGACAGATTTATTATGGCTACTTGTTAAAGTTGGCGAGAATTTAGGTAATTTTATATTGTGGTTATTTTTAATCGCTTTTCTATTTAACCTTTCTTCGAGTATTAATAAACAAGATAAAAGCTTACTGCATATTTCATTAATAATGATGATCTCGTATTTTCTAAGTGCATTTTTAAGCCTCGAAACTTCTACTTATAAAGATTATTTCATATTTGATCTCACGACTATTTTGATACTTTTTTTGTGGCGAAAAATCACGTTGCAAAACACGCCTATTGCTTTTTATTACTTAATGCTGGGGTTGGGGATTAATACCTGTTTATTTTTGGGGATGCATTATGATGTTCAAGTTAAAGGAAACATTGATTATTGGTGGTTTTGGGCTGCATATGGGTTTGGCGTTATTCTATTTGATCTTATAATGGCATTGGCACTATTTATCAATAAAGACTTTTTGGGTTTAGTGAGGCTTAAGAACGTTCTGTTTCCAGCAAGAGCGAAGCTACCTAGCGCAATGTAATGATACGCTAGGTGTTGTGTTTAATGCTTGGTTTTCCCCAGCCTAGATTGCAGGGCTTTCATTACTATGGTGTCAACAAACTCACTCACATCACCGTTATGGCGTGCAACTTCCTTTACTAGCGTTGATGATATAAAGGTATTACGCTCAGCAGGTGTTAAAAATACACTTTCTAAATCAGGGTTTAAACGGCGATTCATATTTGCGAGCTGAAACTCGTAATCAAAATCAGAAACCGCTCTTATACCTCTAATCAATACATTTGCGTTATGATCACGAGCCAGATCTGCGAGTAGCCCTGAAAAGCCAATGACTTTTACATTATCTAAATGGCTTAAAATTTCATTTGCTAAATCAACGCGTTCTTCTAAAGTAAAACACGGTTTTTTACTCGGGTTATGAGCAATAGCAACAATAACGGTATCAAACATCTTAGCCGCACGCTGAATTAAATCAGTGTGGCCGTTGGTAAGAGGGTCAAATGTGCCTGGGTAGATTGCGGTCACTTTCATAATATTTACTGTGTTATTATTTTTAGCCGTAGTGTAGCAGTGTTTAGTGTGCAAAGCAGCCTTGTAAGTAAATTGTGAAGAACTTCATGCCTTGATTGTTTTAACGCTGACTATTTGTTTATACTAGTGGATTGTTTTAATGCAGCATCGTATTTTCGAAAATTGAGTAATGAGTATATGAATACCAAGGATAAAATAATTCAAACCAGTATTTCATTGTTTAATGAACATGGTGAAAGAGCAATATCAACTAATCATATTGCATCGAGTTTAGGCATGAGTCCGGGTAATCTTTACTACCACTTTAAAAATAAAGAAGACATTATTCGCCATATATTTGCACTTTATCGTGATCATTTAAGTACTCACTTTAAGCCAGTTGATAAAGGCGACGATGCTTTTGAGCATCTTGGCCCTTATTTAGATTCGCTATTTGAATTAATGTGGCGCTATCATTTTTTTTACGACAACCTTGGCGATATTCTTGCTCGCGATAGCCATTTAAAACAGGGTTACATTGATTTTCAGCAGGAATTACTTGAGCAGGTACGTAACATCATTTTGGCCTTGCGGGATAGTGAAATTATTGCCATTGATGAACAAGATGCCATTGAACTTGCTCATACGCTAAAATTAACGGTTAGCTTTTGGACACCCTATATGAAAGCAAGAAGACTAAGTGGTGTGCTGGTTGAGCAAGATATTTACCCTGGCATTGTAAAAGTACTGACTTTATTTAAAGCCTACAGTACAGAAAAAAGCGCAAATAAAATTAATCAGTTAAGAGACAAGTACGCACTTTTAGCAAATGCTGCCCCCCAGAATCCTTAAGCCTGTTGAGTTGGTTAGTTCCTAGGCGTTAAATTTTTTGCTATAATCCGCCGCGCCCAATGCCTGGGTGCGCGAATTCCCGCAGTCTAAGAGTTGAACTATGCTTAAATTTATCGTCAAACTTCACCCTGAAATAGCCATCAAAAGCCGTTCAGTCCGTAAACGCTTTACCAAAGTGTTAGAAAATAACATTAAAATTGTATTGCGTCGTGTTGACGAAAAAGTACAAGTACGTAATAACTGGGATAATATTTCAGTTGTTACAAAACTAGATGAAGCTCAAACTCGCCTTGATTTTATTGATAGCTTGCAGCGCATTCCTGGCATCGTACAGTTTATTGAAGTGACCGAAACAGACTTTAAAACCCTTGATGACATCTATCAAAAAACCATTGCGTTAGTTGGCCACACTATTATTGGTAAAACCTTTTGTGTACGTGCTAAGCGCATAGGTCAACATGATTTTACTTCAACTGAACTAGAGCGCTACGTTGGTGGCGGGCTTAATCAACATGTTGAAGGAGCTCGAGTAAAGCTAAGCCGCCCTGAGGTAACGATTCGTTTAGAAATTAAAGACGAAAAAGCCTACATAGTGACGCAAACCCATTTAGGAATGGCGGGCTTTCCACTGCCAACACAAGACGATGTATTATCGCTTATGTCTGGTGGATTTGATTCTGGCGTTGCCAGTTATCAGATGATCCGTAAAGGCGCTCGTACACACTTTTTATTCTTTAACTTAGGTGGTGCTGCCCATGAAATTGGGGTTAAACAAGCGAGTTACTATCTATGGAAACAATACAGCTCTACGCATAAAGTTAAGTTTATTACCGTTGATTTTGAACCGGTTGTTGCTGAAATTTTAGAAAACGTTGAGAACAGCCAAATGGGTGTTGTGCTTAAACGTATGATGATGCGAGCGGGTAGTGCTGTTGCTGAAAAACTAAATATTCAAGCTTTGGTAACGGGTGAAAGTATAGGTCAGGTGTCTAGCCAAACCTTAGCTAATTTAAGCGTGATTGACCGTGTAACCGAGACGCTGATTTTACGCCCACTTATCCAACATGATAAGCAAGAGATCATTAATATAGCGCGCCAAATAGGTACTGCAGAAATGGCTGAGACGATGCCTGAATACTGTGGTGTGATCTCTAAAAAGCCGACGGTTAAAGCCAAAATTGAAGTCATTAAAGCAGAAGAAGAGAAGTTTGATTTTGACGTATTAGATACCGTTATTGATAACGCCCGTGTTATGGATGTGCGCGATATCGATGTTGAAGCTAAGCAAGAGCTTAAAGAAGCTGAGTCAGTTACAGAGTTACCAGAGGGAGCGGTTGTTGTTGATATTCGCTCACCTGAGGAAGAAGATGCCGCTCCGCTTGAAATTGATGGTATTGAAGTTATTCATTTACCGTTTTTCCGTTTAGCAACTAAGTTTGGTGATTTACCTAAAGGTAAAGACTATTACTTATATTGCCAAAAAGGGGTAATGAGCCAGTTACAAGCGCTTATTCTTCACGAAGAAGGCTTTACCACTGTAAAAGTCTATCGTCGTTAATGGCTAAATATTTTAAAAGCGCGGATTTATTCCGCGCTTTTTTTTGCCAAAATTTCAGCAAGTAAAGCGTCGTTATACGGGGTCGCAATATTATGATGCTTGCCTTGTTCACTAATATAACCACAAATTGCCATGATCTCAGTTTGCCTATTGTGCAAAACGTCTTGATGCATAGATGAGTAATTCTCTGCGGTTAAACTCATCACCTTATAGGCGCGCTCGAGGGCATCAATAAGCTTAATATTAAGTTTAAGCGCGGTCGCAGTGTGACACGCTTCAGTTAATAAATTAATAATTGAGCTATTGAACTGTGGCGCACGCAACTGGCCGTTTTTTATATTGTACAGAGCGGTTAATGGGTTTATAGCAATATTAACCAGTAGCTTTTCAAACCGCAGTTGCTCAATATTGTTGCTGACAATTAATTGCGGAATAGTGTGTAATTGTGCACTAAGCTGTTGAATATTTTGCATAGCTAGTTGATTACAGCCCCCTAATACACTTTGCCCGTTTCCGGTATGCTGCACAATATTAGGGTTTGATTTGAACCCAGCCATGCTGGTGGTTAAAAAGTACAACGACTGCTGCTGTGTTAACTGTGCATTTAATTGTTCAACATTACCCATGCCATTATGACTCAGTACAATATGGGTATTATTACCAAGATAAGGCTTTACTTGGGCATAGGCTTGTTGCACTGCAAACGCTTTAACAGTGAATAAAACAATGTCAAACTCGGGAGCTTGGGCTAATTGCTGTTGTGAGATAAAAGTGGCGTTAATTTTTTCAGACGCAGCGTTACTGTGGCTGTAAAAGCGAGTATTTACTGTGCCTTTTTTGGTAAGAACATAAACTGTGTGATATTTAGCTAAGAAATGACTAAATAACAAACCTATAGCACCATCACCAACAACAAGTATGTTAGCCATAACGCTTCTTTTTACGTAGTGTTAATAGGGCTTTAGCTAAAAAGTAGCTCGCCGCACCAATAAAGTCGGCAACAAAATCGGCCAGTGATGCTTGTCTGTAAGGGAGGCTATCTTGCATAATTTCTATTGCGGCACCATAGCCGGCTAACAGCAATATTTGTGCATATAACGGCAGTTTAAAGGCTTTATCCATTATAATGGCAAGTAAAAAGAAAATACCAAAATGCGCCACTTTATCTACATGCGGAAATAAGTTTGCAGCCCCTTTTACCTCTTTAGCAAATAAGAAGGTAAATGCGACAATACTAATTAAAAAAATAGCTTGGTAAACACGCCTCGTCACAAAAAATCCTAAAATCGTATAAAAAAGAAGCCTCAGTATATCAAACTAAATTAGTATCGCACCTGAACAAGATGCAGAAAAGTGTAAAGATTTATCATTTTAACGTTATAATTGCCGCATAAAATTAAGATTAGCTAGTTAGGAGAACATCATGCCTTCATTTGATATTGTATCTGAAGTAGAAATGAACGAAGCACAAAACGCGGTTGATAACGCCAATCGTGAATTAGAAACACGATTTGATTTTAGAGGGGTCGATGCCTCAATTGAATTAAACGATAAAACAATTAAATTAAAAGCTGAAGCAGATGCTCAGGTTATGCAGTTGTTTGATATTTTAGCTGGAAAAGTTTCAAAGCGTGGAATGGATGTTGCGAGCCTAGAACTTCAAGAGATTTCTCGCGCAGGCAAAAATGTTTTTCGTAACGTTGCACTAAAGCAGGGTATCGAAAAAGATATGGCTAAAAAAGTAGTAAAAGCCATTAAAGATTCTAAAGTAAAAGTGCAAGCGGCTATTCAAGGCGAAGAAGTACGCGTAACGGGTAAAAAGCGTGATGACTTACAAGCTGCTATGCAAGTTGTACGCACTGCTGATTTAGGTCAGCCATTTCAGTTTAAAAACTTCCGCGATTAATTTATTGTTTCGAGCTAGGCACTATAGGCGCTTAGTTCAAAGCAACATGTATTTAGCCAAACACGCTATATTGTTTGGCTTTTTTATTTTTGAATCTATGATAATTACCGAACCCCGAACCCCGAACCCCGAACCCCGAACCCCGAACCCCGAACCCCGAACCCCAAAAATCAAATTGTAGATGTTTAGACGTCCGTTGACATTTTTTAGTAAACAGATAACAATAGCTGCCTATTTTCAAGGTGCTTGCTAAACACTTCAACGGTGTGATTTTTTTAGTAGGATAATCGGGAAGTTGGTGCGTTTTCATTGATGAAGTCAATCCCAACACTGCCCCCGCAACGGTAAAGTTATGCTGTATTTTATTATGGTAACTGAGTCCGGAGACCGGCCTTGATGTAATCTTACTTACTAACATCTTTGCGGTGGGCAGAGACAGGGAACATCATGATAAATAAAACTGCATTGGGTGTGGCTATTTCGGCTGCGCTGTCTTTTTCTGCATCTGCAGAACAAACCATTGAAAGAATAACCGTTACTGCAAATAAATTTGAACAACCTATAAATGATGTATTAGCAAGTGTGGCAGTTATCGACCGCGCTGATATTGAAAAAGCGAATTACCGAGACTTACCTGCAATATTAAATACCATTGCTGGTATTGATATTGTCCGTAACGGCGGATTAGGTCAAAAAGCAGATATATTTGTTCGCGGTGCTAGCGCTAAATATGCCTTAGTATTGGTTGATGGCGTAAGAGTGAGCGATGCAAGCTCAGGTAGTGTATCGCTAACTAATATTCCAGTTAATAGTATCGAGCGTGTTGAAGTTATTAAAGGTGCCAGAGCAGCTATTTATGGCTCTGATGCGGTAGCCGGAGTAATTAATATCATTACCCGTAAAGCCTCAAATAATACGCTTTCGGCTACTTTGGGCAGTCATAGTTACAGTAATTATCAGCTTGCTGGTGGGCTTGCAAAAGAGGCGCTTAGCTTTAATTATAATCTAGGCTATGAAGAGACAGATGGTTTTGATGTTACTGGCAAAGACCCTGTGGCTGAATACACCAAAGATCACGATGATGATGGCTACAAAAATAAAAACATTGGCTTTAATTTAGCGTATGAACTGGCTGAACTAGGTGAGTTGAGCTTACAGTCTCAGTACAGTGAAGGTGAAGCGCAGTATGATAACGCATGGGGTAACGATGCCTACGATTTTGAAAACTATACCGCTAAGCTAGGCTGGAAAAAAGCCTCAGAAATATATACCCAAAGTATTTCATTGAGTGTATCGCAAGAAGAAAATACTCAAACTGGCACCGATGTTCAGCAAGTGTATAGCACAGAGCGTGTTGAGTTTGAATACCGAGGGCTTTATAGCCTAACGCAAGAGCTTGATTTATCAGGTGGTTTTAATTACTTGTCTGAGGATTTATCAAACTCTTCAGCAACGTCATCAGAAGAAAAACGCGATAATAACGCATTGTTTATAGGCGCGTTTTATAGTCATGATAAATGGTTAGCAAATGCGGTTATCAGAACCGATGATTATGACTTCCACGGCCGTGCAAATACTTACAGTACTGGGCTTGGATATAAAGCGAATCAGTATGTAACGGTACGTTTAAATCATGGCACCGCATTTAGGGCGCCGTCTTTAATTAATGCGTTTGTAACTAACAGCCCATACTACCTACCAAATAATAATATTAAGCCTGAGGAAGCCTTAAACAATGAGTTTGGTGTTACCCTAGAAACTCAATGGGGGCGTTATGATATTGCTATTTTCGATAACCGTATCAATAATTTAATTAGTAATAATTATGATGCAGACTCAGGTAAATATATTGCAACTAACATAGATAAAGTATCTATGCAGGGGATAGAATTATCGGCTGAGTTTTCAGCGTTAGGCTTTGAACACTCTGTTAATGTTAGTTTTTTAGATGCTACAGATGAAAAGACAAATACAGATTTACCACGCAGGCCTTCAGAGTCGTTTAATTATCAACTCGCCAAATCATGGGGCGATTTTGATGCCAGTTTGGATATGCAGTATCGCTCATCGCGTCCATCAATTGCGTATTATGACTCGGAGCTCGCTGGCTATACGGTATTTAATTTAGCCGCTAATTACCAGTTGCTCGATAATTTGTCGTTAGCTGCTCGAATAGAAAACATTACTGATAAGGAATATTTTACTGCGGCAACAGGGTTTGCTGCCAGTGGTGAGCTATTAGGTTATAACAGCGCAGGAAGAACTTTCTTTGTGGGGGCAAATTACCAGTTTTAATTGTCACTTTTAGTTGCCGAAAAACAAATAGCCCAGCAAATTGCTGGGCTATTTGGTTAGAGCTTTAATGTGTTTTTACTCAGATAAAAACTCGCTAAATTCGGTTTCAAACTTGTGCAATTTTGGCGCAATTAAAATACTACAGTAGCCTTGTTCTGGGTTTTCATTGTAATAGTCTTGATGAAAACTTTCAGCAGGGTAAAAAGTGGTTGCTGGGCTTACCTCTGTTACTATAGGCTCGCTGACATGAGTTTGCAGCTCTGCAATAACGGCCTGTGTTTGCAATTGTTGTTGCTGATCATGGTAATATACAACGCTGCGGTATTGAGTGCCTATATCGTTACCTTGGCGATTTAATTGGGTGGCATCATGCAAAGTAAAAAACATTGCGAGTAAGGTTTCAAAGCTTAAAATGCTGGCGTCAAACTCAACCTTAACCACTTCGGCATGCCCGCTATTGCCTTTGCAAATAGCTTTGTAGGTTGGGTTATCAGTATGTCCACCCGTGTAACCAGAACAAACACTGAGTACACCTTTAACACGCCTAAATGCCGCATCAATACACCAAAAACAGCCGCCGCCGAGTGTTGCTACCTGTGTGGTTGAACTCATAAGTACTTCCTCAATTATATGGTTATATGCACCAAAATAGCGCCGTAACTGCTAATTACGACGCTCAGAGTGACTTAGATCTCTTTAAGTGGTTTTTCAGCTGCTTGTTTATCTAGCTTTTGCTGTAAAAACTCTGGTGATTGTGTGTTTCGCGCTAGTGCGTAATAGGCCGCTGGCACTACAAACAGAGTCAGTATGGTGGCAACCGTTACGCCGGTAAATACCACCACACCAATTACCATTCTACTTTCCGAGCCAGGCCCTGAGGCGAGTACCAAAGGTACCGCGCTCATAACTGTGGTTAGGGAGGTCATTATAATAGGACGTAAACGCTGGGTAGCGGCTTGTAAAATAGCTTCACTAAATTCCAACCCTTTATCACGTAACTGATTGGTAAATTCAACAATCAGAATACCGTTTTTAGCGCTTAACCCGATGAGCATCACAATACCAATTTGGCTGTATATATTGAGTGTTAAGCCCATACTCCAAAGGCCAAACATAGCACCCATTAGCCCAAGTGGAACGGTGAGCATAATAACAAGCGGATGCATAAAGCTTTCAAACTGAGCAGCGAGCACTAAAAAGGTCACGGTCAATGCCAGCACAAACACATAGGTCATGGCTGAGGCACCTTCATAAAACAATTGTGACTCACCTTTGTAATCAATGGCGCCATCAATGTCATTTTCTTCTGCGGCAATATTGTTTAAAAAGTTTAGTGCTTGTTCTAGCGTATAGCCATCAGCTAAGTTGGCACTTAGAGTAATTGCACGCATACGGTTATAGCGGTTTAAACGCGAGGCGGTGGCTTCTTCTTTCAAGCTTATAAGGCTGTCGAGTGGCACCAATTCATTGCTGCGAGATTTAAGGTAAATATTTGAAATATCAGTAGGGTTTGCAAAGTCTTCTTTAGTTCCCTTTAAAATTACATCGTACTCTTCACCGCGGTCAATAAAGGTGGTTACACGGCGTTGGCCAAGCATGGTTTCAAGTGTACGACCCACATCTGAGACTGATACGCCTAAATCTGCAGCTTTATTTTTATCAATACTGACTAAAAACTGTGGGAAGGTCTCTTTATAATCATGATCAATGCGCACTAACCCAGGGTTTTTCTCAGCACGTTTAATAATTCTATCGCGCCAATCAGCTAGTTGAGCATAATCATTACCTTGTAAAACAAACTCTATCGGTCGCGATGAGCCACCACCTCCAATACCACGGCGCATAATGGCAAAAGCACGTACATCGGTGACCTCTTGCATTTTACCGCTTATTTCATCCATGACTTCCCAGGTTGAGCGTTTGCGTTTATCCCAATCCGCCATACCAACAATGGCTACACCACCACTGCCACCCCAACCTGGAACTCGCACTAAAACTCGGCTTAGTTCGCCAGATTCAGAGTAAGGCATTAAGCGTTCTTCTATCTTTGCCATATTAGCGGCATTATTCTCATAGCTAGCGCCTTCAGGGCCATTCATAAGTACAAAAAAGGTACCACGGTCTTCTTTAGGGGTAAGTTCAGACGGTATTTGTAAAAATAGTGAATAACTAACAAACCCAGCCAAAACTAAGCTCAGCATTAAGCCCCATTTACGAGTCATGTTTGACGCTAAAGCGTTACGGTATCCATTTTCTAATTTAGTAAAAAAGCGATCCATTACTTGGCTAAACTTACTTTCTTTTTCAGAAGCTTTTAACACCTTTGAACACAATGCCGGAGAGAGTGTTAATGCAGTAATACTGGAGAAGAACACGGCGGCACTTACTGCCATTGCAAATTCTGTAAATAGTGCGCCTATTCGTCCTTCCATAAACACCAATGGTACAAACACAGAGATCAGCACTAGGGTGGTGGCTATAATTGCAAAGCCTACCTCACGAGCGCCGCGATAAGCTGCCAATAAAGGCGGCTCCCCAAGTTCTATGCGGCGGTGAATATTCTCTAGCATTACAATGGCATCATCTACCACTAAGCCTATTGCTAATACTAGTGCCAGTAGAGTTAATAAGTTAATTGAATAACCCATTGCTAATAAAAACATAAAACTACCGACTAAGGCGACCGGTACGGTGACCGCAGGAATAAGTGTGGCGCGAATATTACCTAAAAATATAAAGATAATAAGCACTACTAACCCCATAGAAATTGCTAAAGTTTTATAAACCTCATTAATTGATTCTTTGATAAATACTGAAGAGTCGTAACTGTCTTCTATAGTAGTGCCTTCAGGTAAATTACGTTTTATTTTTTCTAGTTCACTGCGGGCATTATCAACTACTGTAAGGGTATTTGCTTTGGCTTGTTTAACAATACCCATACCAATCATATTACGGCCATTTCCGCGAAATAAGCTTTCATCATCGGCGGCTTCTAATTTTACGTCAGCCACTTCGCCTAGACGTACTAAATAACCATCTTCACCTCGCTTAATGACAAGGTTTTGAAAATCACGTTGGTTTTTATAGCTGCGTGCAGTGCGCACAGTAAAATCACGGTCTACCGATTCAATTTCACCCGCCGGAAGCTCTACATTTTCACTGCGAAGTGTTTGCTCTATATCACTAGAGGTAATGCCACGAGCTGCCATCGCTTGGCGGTTAAGCCATACTTTCATAGCATACTTTCGCTCTCCCCCAATACGCACATTTGATACACCATCAACAACGGCCAAACGGTCGACAATAAAACGCTGTGCATAATCAGAAAGCTGCAATGAATCCATGGTTTCACTGTTAAGTACAAACCACGCGATAGGGCTTTCGTCACTATTTGATTTTGATACTTCAGGAGGGCGTACTTGCTCTGGTAGGCTGTCTAATGCCCGTGCAACACGTTCACGTACATCGTTAGAGGCATCGTCTATGTCGCGGTTAATATTAAACTCAATGGTAATGTTTGAGCGGCCATTACGACTCGATGAGTTAATACTTTTAATACCCTCAATCCCCGAAATACGGTTTTCGATAACTTGGGTTATTTTTGTTTCAATAATTTCAGCAGATGCACCGGTATATTCAGTACTAATATTTACAATCGGTGTTTCAATATCTGGATACTCACGCAAAGGCAGCATACTAAAAGCAACTAAGCCAAAAGTGAGTAACAGTAAGTTAATAACAATCGCAAAAACGGGGCGTTTGACGCTAGTATCGGTAATTTTCACGTGTTACCCCTTAACGCTTACTTTGCTACCAGAGCGGATTTTGATTATTCCCTCGGTAACAATCTGCTGGCCGTTCTTTAACCCCTTGTCTATTGCAACCCAGCCATTGTTTCTACTTGCAACATGTACCTCTATGCGATTAGCTATGCCATCTTCAATTTGAAAAACATAGTGTTTATCTTGCAGAGGAATAATTGCTTTTTCAGGCACCATGAGCGCTTGATTGCTGCTTAGCTCTAGTGCAGTTTTAAGTAGCATACCAGGGCGAAGTAAACCCGATTTATTAGCAAAACTGGCTGTTACTTCTACACTGCGAGTGATTGAATCAATACGTGAGCTTATATGGGTTACTTTACCGGTGAATGTTTGATCAGGGTAAGCATCGTTTTGAGTGCGAACCGTCATTCCGTTTTTCAGTTGAGCTAAATACTTTTCAGGCACTTTAAAATCAACTTTTATGATACTGATATCATCTAAGGTTGTAATTATCGTGCTGTTACTAATATAAGCGCCTACCGATATTTCGCGTTTACCCAGTAACCCAGAAAAAGGCGCGGTAATAGCCATTTCATTGAGTTTAGTTTTGGCACTTTCAAGTTGAGCTTCGCTGGCATCAACACGGGCTAGCTGTTCTTCAAGTAACGACTTGGCAGTCGCTTGTGAGCGAGAAAGTTCGGTAAGCCTAGCTAATTGGCGTTTTTCTTCTTGTAAATTAATGCTAAGTTCTTTTACTGCAAATTGTTCTTGTTGGTTTTGCAGTTGCACTAATTTTTGTCCTTTGCTGACCAAGTCGCCGTCTTCAAAGTAAATGCTGGTGACATAATCGTTTTGTGCGCTTTTAATGTAAATAGCCTGATTAGCACGGGCACTGCCAATGGCTTCAATCATAATGGCATTTTCTTGCGACTCGACAGTGTGCGCAGAGACTTGTGTTGTCATTGCCGAGTAATCAGCTTGCTCGCCCTGTGATGCGGGCAAATATAAATAAACGCTAAAAATTATTAGTACCGAAATAATAAATGGAAATAGGGCTTTGCCGGATTGTTTAGAGTGCATTGTTTTCATACCTGAAAATAGATTATAAGTATTGTACGAAATCAGGACAAAAAAAGGCGGTTATGTATCTCATTAATTTGTGCGTTAGGCGTAAAAATAACTGATACTTAGTCATTGCGCATATTTAACAGTAATAATAGGAGTTAATTGATGAACTTCAAAACATCATGCAAACGCTGTTTAACACTGAGAAAGTTAGTATTGTGGGCTATTATTATGTTTATATTTTATATGGCGTTTTTTCAGTATGGCTAATATAAAAAAACACACACTTAAATACCGAGCGCAAGGCGCTAAAAATGGGATTGAAATACTGGTCGTAGGTAGCATTGGTTTAATCTTCATCATGCTATTTAATTTATTGCGTCCAGGTGAAATCAGTATTATTGAAATTTTTTTAGTAAGTTTATGTATTGCAGCAATTTTAATTGGATTTTTTAAAACACAAGAACCTTTTTATAGTATTATTTTAACTGAGCAGCAATTAACATATCAACATAAGTACGGGCAATGGGATTTACACCAAGAAAATCTCCACCATTGCGGTATTCCTAAAGTTGATAACGGTATCGATCATCTTGAGCTTAACGCGATTGGTATTAAGTTAAATGATATAGATACATTTTTAGCTGCTTTAGCACCAAGAATTGCGGGTAAATTACTAATAGAACAGCGGCACTTATTTATGCAAGTTGTTCAAAAAAATTGCAAAAATGGGCATTGCCCATCAGAATGGTTAGTTGAAGATAATAAATTTAGGTCAAAAAAAGGAATTGACTATAATGGGCTTATAGCGATGTTTGCTAATAGGGCTAAGCATCTTCAGCTTTTAACAGGGTATGACTTACTGTTACCTGCCAGTGTAATAGAAAGTGATATTTGGGAATTTTGCGCAAATTTAAATAAATGGAAGCGTGATCCCTCTCAGTTTATCAAGTCGCAGTGTGAATAATAATATAAGCACTCACTGCGGGATTAGGAATAACTATGAGCCAAGACAGATCTTTTATTAAAAGTGGTCGAAACACCATAATTCATAAAGATAGAAAACTAGATTTAGTGATTGTTAATGGTGAGGAACATCCTCGAATTAAAGTAACAGCGAATGGTCTAGAACCATTTAAAGAAGAGCTGCCAAAAAACCGCCGTGATGCAAAAGAGCGCTACTTAGATATGGTTTATATCGCAAGTCCAGATGTATTTAGCGAGGAAAAACAGTTGTTGTTTATTCAATCCTTAGATGGCCGCGAATATAAAGTAGATTACAGTAAAGTTGGCACTAAATTATTTGTTCGTATTCATCAAGATAGCTATTTATAACTCATAATGGCACTTTTTTTGCTTCACAGTCTTATTAGATAATTATAAGACACAAAGGTGCTTAGTATGAAAGCAATTTCGTTAATACCACTTATGGCATGCTTGCTTTTGGCTGCATGTGGAGGGGGAGGCGGTGCTGATAACAGTGATATTAAAACGTCAGTATTTGCAGGTAACGATCTCCAAGTTGTAGAAAAATCAGAGTTTACTATTTCTGCAAAAGGCTCTCCTGCAGATGGTACTTTTACTTGGCAGCGTGTAAGCGGTCCTCTTATAGATGTGTTTCCGCTTGAAGGGGCTGAACAAACCATCACTGCACCGGATGTAAAATCTGATAGTGAATTGGTCTTAAGAGTAAGCTATCAAACGCCAGATGGTAGTTTAGTGAATGACGACTTGAGTGTTTTCATTGCCTCTAATAATCAGCTTCCTCTTGCTGTTGTTACTCAAGTTGCTCCTGCAAACTTACCCTCAGTTTATAAAGATACTGTAACCCTTAGTGGTTTAACCTCCGCAGACCCCGATGAAAATGGCGAAATTAGTAGTTACTTGTGGCAATTATTATCTGGGCCTGATTTAACAATTGATAGCTATACTAATCCAACGCTTAGTTTTCCTCATCCATTATTAGAAAATAACACCAACTTAAAATGGCAACTCACCGTAACTGATGATGAGGGCGGAGTATCTGCATCACAATTTGATATGACCCTTAATAAAACAGCCCAAGTGATTATTGCCGATGCGGGTGCAGACCAAACAGTAGAAGAGTTTGATAAGGTTATTTTAGATGCGACGGCAAGCGAAGCGGCAACTCAGACTTACCAATGTAAGTGGCAACAACTTACCGGAAATACCGAAGCTCTTCTTGAACCACAGTCATGTACTGCCAGCTTTTTTGCCTCTGATATTGATTTAAATGCAACCCTTAGCTTTGAAGTACAAGTTATGGACTTAAAAGGGCGTACCGACAAAGATACCGTATTTATTGATGTAACACCTAAAGCGCTTGGGTTAATAAACGATACCGGAGTAGGTGAGTGTTATAATAATACTCAACGTATTAATTGTAATAATGATGAGTTTCCAGCTCAAGATGCTGATCTTGGGCGTGATAGTTTTGCCAATCGTTTAGGTAAAGTGGGTAAAGGGAATTTGGCTTTTGATTACACAAAACTTAATGAGTTTGCCGATGAGCTTCTTGATGATGCGTCGAACTTTAGCTGTATTCGCGATAATACTACCGGCCTTGTTTGGGAAGTGAAAAGTCCTTATTCCGGTATGTTACCAAATACCTCACTGCGTGATGGACAAAACCGCTATATTTGGCAAGGGACTGTCAATAGTGGCGATGTAACGGGTAGTGCTAATACTACGTGCCCGAGCGATACTGACTGTGGATTACAAACCTATATTGATGAGGTTAACGCGCTTGATTTTTGTGGCGGCAGTAATTGGCGTTTACCTACTTATACTGAGCTGTTAGGTTTAATCGACTACGGTAAACAAGGGCAAAATGTATTGATAGATACTGCATTTTTTCCTAATACACCATCGACTAATAGTGTCGGGCATTTACGCTACTGGACCTCACAGACCGCGGTTGATGGTGCCAGTTTATCTCAGGCTTACACTATCGATATGATGGATGGCAATGATTTAGCCTATCCAAAAGATAATACCGCTTACGTGCGCTTAGTTAGAAATCGTTAAGGTGATTATTATGAAATTAATTAAAGTCTCTATGTTATTAGCCTTGGGGTTGAGCCAGTCACTTGCAGCGCAGCAGTGTTATGAAGAGGTAGCGACTAGCGATGATACCGACCGATTTGTGATTAATATTGATGGCACTGTGTCAGATACTAAAACAGGGCTAATGTGGCAGCGCTGTAATTATGGTCAAGTTTATAATAGCGAAACAACTAGCTGCGATGGTGATACTCAACCATTAAATTGGCAAGCTTCACTCAAAGGGGCATTTAACGACACTTCGGCAGGTTATAACGACTGGCAAGTACCAAGTATTAAAGAGTTAGCCAGTATAGTTGATCACCGCTGTACCGATCCAAGTATTAATGCGGGTATTTTTTTAGCAACGCAGTCGCAAAATTATTGGTCTAATACCTCGGGTATTAGCAATATAAATTCGGCATGGGTTTATCAATTTTCCAGTGGTTTAAATAGCTTACATGCTAAAACAAGTAACGTATATTTACGCCTAGTACGTTATGAAAAGTAGTTAATTAATGTATTAGCGAATCTAAAAATGCGCTTTTATTTACGGTTAGCCTTTTTATTTACACTATTTTAATAATAAAGCCTGGTTGTAGTTGTCACCCAGGCTATTTTTTTGCCATTATAGGCCGTGAATTAACGACCAAGGACTATAAAGGTGTATTTAAGCTATTTTGGTTTACAAGAAAAGCCATTCTCAATTTCGCCTAATCCCCACTACTTATTTTTAAGTGAACGCCACAAAGAAGCATTAGCACACCTTACCTATGGGTTAGGTGAAGACGGCGGCTTTGTGCTGTTAACAGGTGAAGTGGGTACGGGTAAAACCACAATAACACGTAGTATGTTAGAGCGACTGCCTGAAAATACCCAAGTAGCCATGATCCATAATCCTGCGTTATCAGAGCTTGAACTGTTAGCCAGTATTTGCGATGAATTACAAATAACGTACGACGCCAAAAATGCAACGCTGAAAAGTCTAACGGATGTCATTAAAAAGCACCTTGAGTTTAATAATAAAGCGGGGGGGCATACTATTTTGATTATTGATGAAGCACAGTTACTTGCCCCTGATGTGCTAGAACAACTTCGCTTATTAACCAATATTGAAACGGATCATAAAAAGTTATTACAAATAGTATTAGTAGGGCAGCCTGAGTTACAGGTACTTCTAAAGCGAAATGAGTTAAGGCAACTGGCACAGCGTATTACTGCCAGATATCACTTGTTAGCACTAACACCAGGGCAAACCATTGCTTATATTCAACATCGGCTGCATATTGCAGGTTGTGACAAGAAAATATTTTCAATGGAAGCAATGCAAATGGTGCATCAGCTCACAGGCGGTGTGCCACGATTAATGAATCTGGTGTGTGAACGCGCATTAGTAGGGGCATTTTCGAAACAACAAGAAATTGTTGGAAGTGATATTGTTAAGCAAGCGGCGAGTGAATCTTTACCTATCGACTTTATTGTTATAAATAATAAAGTGAGTAAAACAGGTTCGATTTGGCCTTATAGCGCTGCTGCGTTAATGCTTTTTGGTGCAGGAATTGGCCTGTCTTTTATTTTTTAGTTAGGTGATTCATGTCTTATTTATTAGATGCGTTAAAGCAATCAAAGCACGATACCATGAGCGCTGAGCAATATGACTTGCAAGCGCAACAATTAAAACAACAACGCCAGTTGATGACCTATCGTCGAATTAGTTTTCTACTCGCAGGAAGTTTATTGGCAACGGGTATATTGGCCAGTGGCTTCTTTGTCGGCAAGTGGGCGCAACAAGAAAATGTAACCGTTAAAAATGAGCCTGTTCAAAATGACCTTAGTCAAAAAGAGTCAGGGGTTGTAGAAAAACCAACAAGCGCAGAAGAGGTACAAAGAACGGTTGCTCAAACAGTAACAACCCCTCAAGTGCCCATTATAACAGCTGCGCCTAACAATTCTGTGCCGCTGGCAGGGCAGTTGGTTTATGTACAAACCCCAACGGGTGTGCAGCAAATGTTGCTGACGCCACAAGGACAATATTTACCTATGAGCGTTAATCAAGCGTCTCAAGGGCAAACGCAAAATTTCTCGACGCAGAATAACGCTTCATCTAGTTTTCAATCACCGAGCAGCCAACCGCAAAGTGTACCAACTCAACCGGCGAAAAGAACAATTACTGCAGATGAGTTGAGTAAATACAAGGTGTTAGGTAAACCACTTAACCAAAATGTGCCTGCGCAGCCAGAGTTAAATGATGAACTCGATACGGTTCCCGACACGCTGAGAAATGCGTTTGCGCAAGCCGTTAATAGCACAGAAACAACAGCTGACTATGAAGTAACTCAAGGCTCTCGCCTTTCATCACGAGTACAGCCTGTTGAGCTACTTCCTGATGGCTTACAAAGTATGTTACCAAGCATTAAATATCAGGCGCACATTTATTCTTCAGCGGCGGATAAACGCTGGATAAAGCTCAATGGCAGAGAGCTATATGAAGGGGAGTCTATTGGTGCGTTGAAGGTGTTAGAAATAGCGCCAGATCAGAGCGTACTTGATTTTGACGGTTATGAATTTAGCTTAAAAGCCCTGCAAGATTGGCCACAATAGTGGCCAATTAACTAAAGATAGAGTGCTTATAAAAGCCTTCTAAATCTATATTATACTCTTTGGGTTTTATTGCTGATTCAAGCGTGTCCTGCGTTCTTTTATTTGATAAGTCAACGTCTTGAACTTCAGTGTAACGCCCATGCTTTGCATTAAAAAACGTTTTTACTACTGGCTTTAATGGTGTTGCAGGATTGCTTTGAGTAACGAGTCCCACTTTTTGGCTAGAAAGTTTTACCAGTGTGCCCACAGGGTGAATACCAATGCACTGAATAAACTTATTAAGTAGCACTCCATCAAAGCTATCTGGGCAGCCTTGCTTTAAAATTTTAAATGCTCTAATTGGTTCCATACCTGCTTTATAAACACGTTCAGCAGTTAATGCATCATAAACATCAACAATAGACGCCATGCGGACGTACTGGCTTATTTCATCGCCTTTTTTACCAAAGGGGTAGCCTTTGCCATCTAAGCGCTCGTGATGCATACCAGCAATATCTACGGCAATCCCCGTTAATCCTGCGTCTTCTAGTATTTCTTTGCTAAAGAGCGCATGATTTTGCATCACTTTGAATTCTTCGTCACTGTAGCGGCCTGGTTTGTTGAGAATAGCATCAGGGATTTTTATTTTTCCCATATCATGCAAAAGGGCGCCGGTGGCAAGTTCTTCAATGATCGGTTTTTCAATACCGAGATGTTTAGCAAAAATACTCATCAAAATAGACACATTTATCGAGTGCTCTAACAGGTAGGCATCTTTTTGGCGCATTTGCGTGATGCACGCCAGCGCATCTTGATTTCTAAATACGGAGTCAATAAACCCACTAGCCAGTTCTTTAAAAGGCGCAACATCAACAGTACGCCCATTCTCTATATCGCCAAACGCTTTGGTTTGCAGGTTTTTTGCTTCATCGTAAAGCTTTTTAGCTTTACTCATTTCTTGCTCAGCACTGTGGGTAATTAACCAAGGATCGCGTTTTTTGACTTCGTGCTGAGTAGGTAAGGTTGTTTGTGTTTCAGGTTCTTCAGAGGCGAGCATTTTATCAGGGTCGATTTCAACCTCTAAAATTCCTGATTTTATTAATTTATCAATTCCACTTTGAGTTTTAACCCAGCCTTGGTTTTTTATTCTAATGCTACCAGTTTGTTTAACAACTTTTTGTACAAACATACCAGGCTTAAGCTGTGAAGTTGGAATGGTTTTCAAAGTGAACTCTTATTAACAAGTATGATTAGAGAAAGTAACAAATAAATTCACATTTAGAAATAAAAAAGGCATCAATTTGATGCCTTTTTAATTAAATAATGATTATTTTCTATTCATCATCTTCAACAAGGGTCATCAAGGAGGTATTACCGCCTGATGCCGTCGTGTCTATACTGATTGTTTTTTCAGTAATTAAGCGCTTAATTAGCGTGTCGTAATACTCAGAGCTGATCACTGGCAGTATAGCGCCTTTACGTTGTGCAAGCTGTTGGCTGAAGTAGCCTAAGCGAGAAGAACGTGCAGCAACTACCGCTCCGGCTAGGTGAGGATGCGCTAATATCGCTTGTAACTGATTTGGTTTAGCTACTTGGAAAACACCTTCTGCAACGCCGGTTGCAATAAACTTATCTCTAAAAGCAACCGCTTCATCATAAAATATTTCAGATGCTACTGTTATTACCGTGTTACCAGCAGCAAGCGCGGTAATAATCGATAGTGCCCAAAAGTTAAATGAGGTGCTCTTATCTGCGTAACATACTACACAGCCGCGTGCTTCAAGGTGAAGTGTATTCGATTCACCCGTTGGCCCTGGCAATGTTGTATATTTACGCATGTGCTTTTCTAAGCGGTTTAACTGAGCACGTGCATCGGCAAGTGTTAACGCTAAATCGTCTGCAAGGTCATCAATAATTTCAACGGTTGCTACTTTCGCTAATAACTGACGCACCGCAGAAACACGGTCATTCAGTGGTGTTGCACGCCAAATTTTTTCATCGCGCATAGAGTTAACCATTAACTTTTCTACTTGCTCATTTGCGCCACTGTAGTGGTGTAAATCAAGCTCGTCTGGCGTTAGGTTAGTCATTTGTACGTTATCTGGTGATGCTTTTTCTTTGATTAAGCGTTGTAGGTAGTTTGGTCCACCGGCTTTAGGGCCAGTACCTGATAGTCCACGGCCGCCAAAGGGTTGCACGCCAACAATCGCACCAATCATATTACGGTTTACGTAAACATTACCTGCGCGCGACATTTTAGCTAAGTGTTCACAGCGCTCTTCAATACGAGAATGAATACCCATTGTTAAGCCGTAACCGGTGTTGTTAATTTGGTCGACAACACTATCAAGCTCACTTGCTTTAAAGCGGATGACGTGTACACACGGGCCAAATACTTCACGCTTTAATACCGATAAGTCTTTGATTTCGTATAAACGTGGGGCAAAGAAAAACGCACCGTTTTCGCTGTTATCAGGAATTTTACACTCATAGTGAAGTGTTGCATTACCCTTTAGGTATTCAACATGGTCGTTGAGTGTTTTCAGCGCTTTTTCATCAATTACAGGGCCTACGTCTGTAGAGAGTAATGATGGGTCGCCAATGTGTAATTCAGCAAGCGCGCCCTTGAGCATGTCGATAATGCCATCGGCAACATCTTCTTGAATAAAGAGCACACGTAATGCTGAACAGCGTTGACCTGCACTTTGGAAGCCAGAACTGATCACATCATCAACTACTTGTTCAGGAAGCGCTGTTGAGTCAACAATCATACAGTTTTGGCCGCCAGTTTCTGCAATTAAAGGCACCTGGATATCGTTACGTGCCGCTAATGTTTGCGAGATAAGTGTGCCCGTTTCAGTTGAACCTGTAAACATAACTGCTTGAATTCGCTCATCTGGCACAATGGTTTTACCTACTTCGCTACCGCGAGCAACCACAGGCTGTACAACGTGCTCAGGTAAACCAACAGAAAGCATTAATTCAATAGCGCGTAGAGCAATTAAGCTCGTCTGTTCTGCAGGTTTTGCAATTACTGTGTTACCCGTAACGATAGCAGCTGCAACTTGACCTAAGAAAATAGCGAGTGGGAAGTTCCATGGGCTAATACATAAAATCACACCACGAGCTTCAAAGCGCTCATCTTGAGCAAGCTCTTCAGCACGGGCTGCGTAGTAACGACAAAAATCAACCGCTTCGCGTACTTCATCAATACCATCTTGTGCCACTTTACCAGCTTCTTTAATACAGATAGCAACAAGCTCATCATGATGACGCTCTAAAATATCAGCAACGCGACGCAATAGATTAGCACGCTCTTTTACTGGTGTTTGTGACCATGATTCAAAAGCGGTTTCAGCATTGGCTAGCAACACTTTCATTTCATCGCTATTTTGTAATTTTACGTGGCCAATAATTTCTTTATGGTTTGCTGGATTTTTAACTGCCAGCGCGCCCTCTGGTACTTGGCTTTCTTCAATTAAGTGCTCTTCAAACCAAGTGTCTAAATTTTCTTTAAACGGGGTGATCACGTTAATATCAGTTAAATCCATACCTTTTGAGTTGGCACGTTCTTCACCGTATAAATCAATTGGCATTTTTATTTGCGTGTTGTATTTATTACGTAAACCTTGCAGCGTTTCAACAGGATCTGGTAATAATGCTTCAACCGGTTGAGTGGTATCTACAATGGCATTTACAAAAGATGAGTTAGCACCATTTTCTAGTAAACGACGAACAAGGTAAGCAAGTAAGTCTTCGTGCTGGCCTACTGGTGCGTATACACGACACTGGATTTTTTCTGCATTAACGATTTGGTCAAATAAAGATTCGCCCATACCGTGTAGACGTTGGAATTCAAAACCTTGGTTATCACCTTTAGCTACTTCTAAAATAGTTGCAGCAGTGTAGGCGTTGTGTGTTGCAAATTGCGGGTAAAGTACATCTCGTGCTTCAAGCATTTTAATCGCACATGCTTTGTATGACACATCAGTGGTTGCTTTACGGGTAAATACCGGGAAGAAGTCTAAACCATCTTGTTGTGTGGTTTTGATTTCGGTATCCCAGTATGCGCCTTTTACTAAACGCACCATCATTTTACGACCCACACGGGTTGCTAGGTCTGTTAGCCATTCAATAACAAAAATAGCGCGCTTTTGATACGCCTGAACCGCTAAACCAAAACCTTGCCAATCGCCAAGATCTTCATCGCTAAATACCGCTTCAATAACATCAAGAGAAATATCTAAACGGTCAGCTTCTTCAGCATCAACAGTAAACCCGATGTCGTATTTTTTAGCGGCAAGTGCAAGTTCTTTTAGTTTTGGAACGATTTCTTCCATCACGCGTTCTTTATGAGTAAATTCATAACGCGGATGAATAGCTGATAACTTTACAGAAATGCCCGGGCTTTTTATTGGACCACGGCCATTTGCTGCTTTACCAATAGAATGAATTGCATTCATATAGCTGTCGAAGTAGCGCTTAGCATCTTTCATTGTGCGAGCGCCTTCGCCTAGCATATCGTAAGAATATACATAGCCTTTTTTCTCTGTATCGGCTGCACGTTCAATGGCCTCGTCAATAGTGCGGCCCATTACGAACTGTTTACCCATAATTTTCATGGCAAAGTTCACAGACTTACGAATAACAGGCTCGCCTAAACGACCAATGGTTTTTTTGAGCATACCAAATTGTTGCTCTTTCGTTTTGTCGTTATAGTTAACCATTTTTCCGGTTACTAATAATCCCCAAGACGAAGCATTAACGAATAAAGAATCACTACTGCCTAAGTGAGAGCTCCAATCGCCATTTGCTAATTTATCACGTATTAATGTTTCTTGAGTTGCTTTATCAGGAACGCGAAGCAATGCTTCGGCTAAACACATTAATACCACACCCTCTTCACTCGATAGTGAAAATTCATTTAATAGCGCATCAACACCGCTTTGACCATCTTGGTCTTTACGAATGTTTAATACTATTTGGCGAGCTCTTTCCCATGCACGGCTTCGTGCTTTAACACCGACTTCTGCAAGTGGTAAAATGTGATCAATAACCGCATTCTCATCAATACGGTAAAAGTCACGGATCTTTTGTCTGATCGGACAAGTCGTTGTTAAATCGCCATTGAATAACATAAGCAACCCTCAGGAGTGTTAAGACTTAGGATAATTGTTAATTACCGCTAAATGTTGTTGGTGTAAAGCGTGCATTCTAATTAAAATCCAGCAGAATATGCTGGTTAATTTCGCCGTTTTACGATAATTTACAGGGCATATTATTAACTTATCCATATAAAATACTGATATGACTAATCCGAATAGATTACGCCTGCTTGATCGTATCGATATATCAATTTTAGACGTTTTGCAGCGCAATGGTAGAATTTCAAATGTTAACCTCGCAAAGCAGGTGAATTTAAGTCCCAGTCCCTGTTTAGATAGGGTTAAACGTTTAGAGCAAGAGGGCTATATTGAGGGGTATTTCGCTAAATTAAGTGAGGAAAAACTTAATCAAAGCCTAGTGGCCCATGTGCAGGTATCATTAGTTACTTCAAATACAGCCGTATTTAAAGTATTTCGTGAACACATTCTTAAAATTAAGCAGGTTGTTGAGTGTGATATGGTAGCGGGTGGTTATGACTATTTATTAAAAATTCGCGTTTCCAACATGGATGAATACAGAGAAGTATTAGGTGACTTGGTTGATATCCCGGGAGTGGGCACACACCACACTTACATGGTAATAGAAAAAATCAAACAAGACCCTGGGCTTCGTTTAGATATATAACGTAGATATTCTTTTAAGAAAAAACACAGCAGGCATAAAAAAAGCATCATGTGATGCTTTTTTTATGCCTGCTGTATTAAGTTAAGCTTATGCCCAACCTTCATAGCGTTTTCTGCGTGATAACACGATAGTTAAGATAATTCCTAAGAACAAACCTAAAAATGCAATGGCTCCACCGTAAGTAAGCAACTGGCGTTTTTCTTTAGCACTGGTTGCTTGTTTTAGCTGTTGTTCTTGAGAAAGCTCACCTTGTAACTGACTAATTTGTGCTAATAGTTGCGCGTTTTGTTCGGTTAACTGTGCGTTTTGCTCTTGCAGCTCAGGTAACTCAACTTGCGCTTGACGAAGTCTATTTTGCATAGTGCTTATTTCATTATTGAGGGCTTGGTATTGTTGTTTTAAACCAGCTGATTCACTAATGAATTTAGCTTCTACCCAGCCTTCACGATCTTTATCATCTTTAACTTTTATAAAACCATTTTGTTCATCAGATAATAAAGTGAGTTGCGTACCTGCATCTATTGAACCAAGTAAACGATAGTCTTTACTGGCACCTGAGCGCATGAAAGTATACAAATTATCGATTATATAAGCTGTTTTAGCATTAGTCGGCGACGTTGATTGAGCTTCCTCTGCTTGGCTCATAAACGGGGCGGCTGTTAAAAGCAGCCATAGTAAACAGTGTTTTAGCATTTATCTACCTTGTTAATCTAGCAGTGTCCGTTGTGAACGTGATTTTTATTTCGCATAAGTATATAGATAGTATGGATTTAATAGTTTAATAGCAAGACAGATATTGTAACCAGAGCATTTTGCTTGTGTGTTTATGACTAAAAAATTTGCAATATAGGGCTGCTTTGTTTATTTTGAGCACTTATTAATTTTAAGGGTAATCCGCAAGCCTAATGGATACTGAGATAGAACTGAAATTTTTGGTATCAGATGACGTCATTCCACTGATCCCCTCACTAATTACTCAATTTGCAAAAACAGTCACAAACAAACCTTCTAAAAGTTTGCAAAATGCTTATTATGATACACCAAGCAGAGAGTTAAGAGCACTCGATATTGGCTTTAGAACGCGTTGTACAGACGAGCGCTGTGAGCAAACAATTAAGCTAGCTGGAGAAGTGGTAGGGGGCTTACATCAGCGCCCAGAGTACAATCTTCCAATAGAAACAAACCGGCCAAATCTAATGGCGTTTGATTCATCAATTTGGCCTCACGGTATGCAAATTGATGCCATATCACAAAATCTATTCCCTATTTTTAGTACTAATTTTATTCGCCGTACGTGGTTAATAGAAACCCCAAATGGTGCCAAAATTGAAGTGGTATTAGATAAAGGTGAAATTGCTGCGTCAGGTAAGGTAGAAATCATCAGCGAGCTTGAAATCGAGCTGGTTGAAGGTAGTCGTGAGGAGCTATTTGCTTTTGCAGATATATTAGTGAGCCAAAACAGCATTCGTTTAGGGCTCTATTCAAAAGCAGCAAGAGGCTACCGCCTTGCGGATGACACGCCGCTTCAACCAAGTAAATCAATCGGCTTTGTGAAACTTAATAAGCAAGCCACTCAAGAGCAAGCCCTTATTGAAGCTATGGGGTTTGGTATTCGCTTTGTGCAAAAACACGAGCAATGCTATTTCGATAAGCCAAGTTTAAAAACATTAAAACGTGTAACCGACGGCATTAGCTTAATTCGCCACAACTTTTGGTTGTTTGACGATATTGTTAGTAAAGAAAGTACCGAGCAACTCAGAACAGAACTCAAGTGGCTATTAAGTGAGTTAGCATGGGTTGAAAATGCAATTCAGTTAAAAACTTATACTTCTAAGCGCCATGCTTTTTATAAAAAAATAAATAGCGCCCCAGCGTTAACGCAAGTTATTAACGATTTAAAAGAGTTACAGCCGAGCATTGACGATATTTTTTCGCTTTTTCATAGTGCACGCTACAACCGTTTATTGCTGAGCTTAACAACGTGGCTGATAAATAAGCAGTGGCGTAAAGATTGGAGCCAAGCAGAGCTTCAAAATGCAGAGCAACCTATTGTAGATATTGCTCATCGCTTATTTGATAAAGATTGGAAAAACTTACACCGTTTACTCCCTAAAGAGCAAAGCTTAGCAGGCAATGATTACTTAAACTTTCGCACTCAATTAGAAAATAGCTTACTCAGTGGTAATTGTTTAGGCGCACTGTTTAATAAAGATGAGCGATTAGAATTTAGGCTCCCTTGGCTGGATATTTCTCATGGGATGTATGAGTTAAGCACGCTTGATTATTTAAAACAGCTGTGTGGCGGGCAAGAAGATGCTCAACTGGCAAAAATACAACTATGGTTAGAGCAAAAATCTGACTTTTTAGTCAGTGCCATGGAGCAAAGTCGACATGCTTCATTTGATACAGAACCTTATTGGCTTTAATGACTAAGCACTTTTGTGGCCGGACTTTGCTGCAAAAGTGCATGATTTTTTCACTTTTGTGTTTTGCTACCAATGTGTGTTCACAGCCATCTTGGCAACTTTACGAAAGTAAACAAGGGGTAAGTGTTTATTTTCAGCGTTTAACTGACGATACCTTGAAAATGAAAGCTGAAACGGTGGTTAACAATGTCACCGCAGAGGATTTAGTTGCTTTACTTAGTGATACCGATACAGCCCCTAGCTGGATAGAAAACATTACTAAGGTCACGTTACTCAAAAGTTTAAGCCCTTCAGAAAACTTAGTTTATAGTTATATTGATAGCCCGTGGCCTGTTAGCAATAGGGATGTGATTACTTATTCGTGCTATATAAGGGTGAGTTCGTTGCAAACGCAGCTTAGTATTCACGCGCGCCCAGATTTTTTACCTAAAACTAAAGGGGTAATAAGAATAAGCACCTTAAATGCAACGTGGTTGCTAACTCAGCAGGCGGAAAATTTACACATTAGTTATCAAGTGTATGCGTTACCAGGCGGCAAGATACCTACATGGTTAAATAATCGGGTCGCTTTAAAAAGTACCCTTAAGACGCTAATAAATCTTGCTGAAATACTCACTACTAAGCAGTACATAGCAAAGCCAACCGTTATTCGTACTGGGGATTGCACACATGGCGAATTGCCGCGGTTATAAGCAAAAAAGTGACCTAAGAGGTCACTTTTTAGTGGGTAAAAGCTAATTAGTATTTAGCGGATTCACCGTCTTTGGGTAAAGACTGATTTATAAACTCGCGTAAATCGTTATTAGAGCTTTCTAAATCTGCGTGGCGTAGATACATCATATGGCCACTGCGGTAGCCTTTAAAGCTTAACCTATCTTGCATTTTACCACTTGGATCTAATTGCCACATAGTATATTTGGCATCAAAGTAATTGGTTGCACCGTCAAAGTAGCCCGCCTGAACCATTACATTTAAATAAGGGTTTTGAGCCATGGCTAAGCGTAAATTTTCACCGGTATTATTTCCGCTTCTATCCCATGGGTGAACGTTACCAAATAAGTTATATTTGATATCGGTTTTGTAATTAAGCTCTTCACGAAGATAATAGTTAATTGCAGGAGTGAAAGAGTGCAGCCATGATGTAAGCTCTGCCCAGTAATCTGGTGACTCACCGGCATCGCGTTTATCTATGCCTAAATAGCGCGAATCCAGTCGACCAACCATTTGTCCGCGTTCACGCAATAACTCTTTCCAAAAAAACTGTGTTGGAATATCTAAATTGTTTTGACTAACAAATGTTTCAGATAAACCCGCATATTCAGCCATTTTTTTAATAATACGACGTTTTTCGTCAGGCGCAATAAAGCCGCCTTTTGCAAGCGCAGGAATAAGCTCATTAACGGTAAACTGTTCAACTTCCGGTAATAGCTCGTCTAAATCTTTTGCTTGTAAATCGGCGTTTAATGCTTTGTGGTACCATGCAGTAGCTGCAAAGTAAGGTAGGCGGTTAGCTGCTTTTACTGGTCCGTCGCGTTTAATACCGATATCGGTAGGAGATACGAGTACAACACCGTTAATGTACATCCACTGACTATTTTGCAGCTCATGCGCTAAACCCGATACACGAGTAGTACCATAGCTTTCACCAATTAAAAACTTTGGAGAGCGCCAACGTTCATTTCGAGATACAAAAGTATTAAGCCATTCTGCGAGGTACTTTATATCGGCATTAACGCCAAAAAATAGCTCTTTTTGTTTATCTTTGGGTAAAAGGTTACCGTCTTTATCTTCTACAACACGTGAATAACCTGTATTTACAGGATTTACATAAACGATATCCGCTACATCTAAAACCGAATAAGGGTTATCTTTTACACCATAAGGTTGAATTGGGTAGCCTTCGTCGTCAATTTTTAAAACACGAGGGCCGGTGTAAGCTAAATGCATCCAAACTGATGCTGAACCAGGGCCACCATTAAATGAAATAAGTAATGGACGCTTTGTTCTATCATCTACTTTATCGCGGGTGTAGTAAGTGTATTGAAGGGTTGCAATGGCATCACCCTTGTTATCCCATACTGGCTGTGTGCCTGTTGCTACCGTATAAGAAAATCGTTCGTTATTTATTTTTGCTTTGTGCTGAGTAACTACTTTACTGTCGATATCAATACGGCGTTGATTATCGGCAAACGTTGCACTCGAAAATGTAAGTGCAATAGCGGCAATGGGTAAAAATAGACTTCGACTAAATTTCATAACTAACCCTTTTTGTTTTATGTACTGCAGTTATAGCGATATTTGAGTAAAAAACAAAAGTATTGAGACTAGCTGCCGATAATAATCGTTGAGTTTATGTAATTAAGATTAATCTCAACATAGCAAACGGGCGAAATATACTTGATGTGTATGCCATACTGTAAGTTTAAGGCGATTAAAAAATTTAATTATTAATTAAGTTTTTTAGGTTATTGGTCGCTTTAATTGTTTTTAAATGGATGCTTGAGAGTGATTTATTTTTAGGTTTGTTACCATAAAGGGTGAACGTAAATGAAAGGGAGTTTATGCAACGGGTTTTAATTGTTGAAGATAATATAAGGGTACAACAGGTACTCAAACATATTGCTGCTCATTATCTTGATGTGCGGGTTGATTTCGCTCAGTCACTTACTCAATGTAAAAAGTTACTAAATCAAACTAGTTATTCGCTCGCGTTAGTTGATTTATCTGTTGGTGGGCAAATCGATACTGATTTAACTCGCTTTACACTGTCGCAAGGTATCCCTACGTTGGTGATGACAACGCAAACAGATGAACATACACGTTTAAAAATGCTGGAATTAGGTATTATCGATTACGTCATTAAAGATAATCGCGACTCTTATCTTTACGCCATAAAATTTGTAGCACAGTTATTGCGTAACCAGGGGCGCAAAGCGCTGGTTGTAGATAATTCCTTATTGAGCAGTAGCTTGGTTAAGCAAATGCTCGAAAAACAATTGTTTGACGTCATTACTGTTGATAATAGTGCGCAAGCTCTTCATATACTTGAGCATGATCAGGCTATCAACTTAGTGATCACTGACCATAACTTATCAGGTATGAATGGTTTTGAATTAATTAGAGCTATGCGTAATATTAAAAGCCGTGAGCAATTGGCCATTATTGGTTTAGCTGATGTATATAGTTATGGCGTTGCTGCACGATTTATTAAATCAGGTGCGAATGACTTTTTAACTAAACCCTTTACCCATGAAGAGTTTCACTTTCGAGTGGTGCAAACTATGGAGTCAATATGGCTAAGTGATGCTAAAAAACCGGCTTTGTCTTTCGATGCGACAGAGTAACTTTAATCTTAAATACATTATCAATGTGTATTTGGCGAGAGTGTAACGGTTAGTTAAAGACGATTATTTGCGTATTTATCGACTCGCACCAATTCTGTATTTTGCTTAAAAAAAGCGCACCTAAATGGTGCGCTTTTTTGTTTTTTATATTATTTAATTTAATAACCCTCTGTTTTTATTTGTAATTTAAAGGTGGCACAAAGGTTGGATTGCATAGAGCAAATACAATAACAAGCTAGTGTCCTAAGGGGGCCTTTGTGAAAATGATCAGTGCAATAATAAAGCCATTCAAACTAGATGATGTGCGTGAAGCACTCGCTGATTTAGGCATCGAAGGAATGACCGTGGTTGACGTTAAGGGGTTTGGACGTCAAAGAGGTCATACAGAGTTATACCGTGGTGCAGAGTATCAAGTTGACTTTATACCTAAAATTAAACTTGAAATTGCCACTCGTAGTGAAAATTGCCAACGCGTTGTAGAAACCATTACCAAAGTTGCTGGAACGGGCAAAATTGGTGACGGCAAAATTTTTGTTTACGACTTAGATCAAATTGTCCGTATTCGTACTGGCGAACTTGATGATGATGCTATTTAAGGGGGCAACATGGAAAATACAATTATAGAGCTGAAGTTTTCGCTCGATACGTTTTACTTTTTAATCTCTGGCATCTTAGTTATGTGGATGGCAGCTGGTTTTGCAATGTTAGAAGCAGGTTTAGTGCGCTCAAAAAATACCACAGAAATTCTAACTAAAAATATCGCACTTTATTCTATCGCTTGTACTATGTTTTTGTTGGTCGGTTACAACATTATGTATGTAGACAACGTTGAAGGCGGAATAATTCCTTCATTTGGTGGCCTAATAGGTAGTCAAGCGGCAGACGCCGATCATTCACTAGAGTCTGATTTTTTCTTCCAAGTAGTATTTGTTGCAACGGCTATGTCTATTGTATCTGGCGCCGTAGCGGAGCGTATGAAGTTATGGGCTTTCTTAGTGTTTACAGTAGTACTTACAGGATTAATTTACCCAATTGAAGGTTACTGGACATGGGGTGGCGGCTTCCTATCTGAATTAGGCTTTGTTGATTTTGCAGGTTCTGCCATTGTCCATGCAACCGGTGCAGCTGCAGCGCTTGCGGGTGTAATTCTACTGGGTGCACGTAAAGGTAAATATGGTAAAAATGGTGAAATTTACCCAATTCCAGGTTCAAACTTGCCACTTGCTACATTGGGTACATTTATTTTATGGATGGGTTGGTTTGGCTTTAACGGTGGATCACAGTTATTAATTTCAGATAAAGAAAATGCAACTGCAGTAGGTCAAATACTACTTAACACCAATGCTGCTGCAGCTATGGGTGCAATATCAGCCTTGTTCTTATGTAAGTTATTATGGGGTAAGGCAGATTTAACCATGGTACTTAATGGCGCACTTGCAGGCTTAGTGGTTATTACTGCAGATCCATTATCACCATCACCATTAATGGCGTGTTTATATGGCCTACTAGGTGGATCTTTGGTTGTACTAAGCATTGTGGCACTTGATAAAGTGAAAATTGACGACCCTGTAGGTGCCATCTCTGTGCATGGTGTATGTGGCATATTAGGTGTGGTATTAGTGCCGGTTACTAATGCCGAGGCTAACCTTGTGGCACAGTTAATTGGTTTACTATGTATCATTGGCTTTGTGTTTATCGCTTCATTCATTGTTTGGGCAGTCTTAAAACAAACTATGGGTATTCGTGTTACCGAAGAGGAAGAGCTAAACGGTATGGATCAACATGATTGTGGTATTGATGCTTACCCAGAATTTGTTTCAGTAAGAAGTAATTAAAAGTAAAAGTATTGTGTGTTCAATCAAAGCCCTACTCAGTTAGGGCTTTTTTGATTTCAGGAAGGGTTAATTTTTCAGGTGTTAGAGTAATGTGATAAGCTCCTCGCGTTAAATCAACCTTTGGAATGTATTACACTTAAATGGCTGAAAAAAAGAAAACACCGACCAGTAAATCTTCGACTAAGCGTGCTACTAAGTCATCTAAAACATCAGCGCGAAAAAGTGCTGCAAAAAAAACCGCAAGTTCGGCTAAACGGCCATTTTTAAAAACTTTGTTTTCTATTTTTTGGAAACTGAGTCTGGCGACTTTCATCGCTGTAGCACTTTACTTTATTTATCTTGATGCAAAAATCACCCGCCAATTTGAAGGCAACAAATGGCAACTTCCAGCCCAAGTGTATGCGCGTTCAATGACGTTTTTTCCTGGGCAGTTTTTATCTGAGCAAGAAGTTTTATGGGAGCTTAAACGTTTAAATTACACGGCAGTTAATCGCTTGAGCCGCACAGGGCAATATATTAAAACAGCTAATAGTATTAAGATTTTTCGTCGTGATTTTGAATTTTATGATGGTTTAGAAAATGCTCATGTAATTGAATTACGTTTCTCTGGGGAAAAGGTTGCCAGTATTAAAGATAAATTCGGTCGTCGCTTAAACACTGCCAGATTAGAGCCTGTACAAATAGCCCGTATAGGTAATGACTCAAAACAAGACCGCGAATTTGTGCCATTAGATAAATTTCCTGACATGCTTAAAAATGCTTTGTTAGTGGTCGAAGACCGCGATTTTTATGATCACCACGGGGTATCGGTATTTTCTATTTTACGGGCTTTATATACCAATATTCGCGCAGGAAGAACCGTGCAAGGGGGCAGCACACTGACGCAACAGCTAGCTAAAAATATTTACCTTACCCGTGAACGTTCATTAGTACGTAAAATCAATGAAGCTTTTATTGCGCTTATTCTTGATTATCGTTATTCAAAAGATCAGATTCTCGAAGCCTATTTAAACGAAGTCTACCTAGGTCAGTCTTATAACCAAGGAGTACATGGGATGGGGCTGGCTGCTGAGTTTTACTTTGCAAAACCCGTTGATGAACTTGAGTACGACCAAATTGCTCTGCTGGTGGCCATGGTTAAAGGCCCTTCTTATTATAACCCTAGACGTTATAAAGAACGTGCTATGGAGCGTCGTGACTTAGTGCTGCGTTTAATGGTCGATAACAAACTTATTTCCACTAAAGAGTATCGAGCCTCATTAAAGCGCGCAATTGATATTGCGCCAATGAAAGCCAGCTTACAAAAGTCTTACCCAGGTTACTTGGAGTTGGTTAATCGCGAGTTGAAACAGCTGCTACCTGATCAAGAAGTATTAGATGCAGGGGTGCGCGTATTTACCTACTTCGACTTGCAAAAACAAACCGCAATGGAAGAATCGATTAAGGCCAGTTTACCTTATTTGGAAAGGCGTCCAAATACCAAAGAATTAGAAGCGGCGATGATCTCCGTTAATGTTGAAAAAGCTGGTGTATCAGCGTTAGTCTCTGGACGTGATGTGCGCTATTCAGGGTTTAACCGCGTACTTGATACCAAGCGCAATATTGGCTCATTAGTTAAACCGGCAGTGTATTTAAGTGCACTGCAGCTTCCTCATTATAATTTAGCGACGTTGCTTGATGATTCACCCGTGCAAGTCACCAACGAAGAGGGAAAAGTATGGCAGCCAGAAAACTTTGATCATCAATACCGAGGCGCCGTGCCTCTTTATAAAGCATTCAGCCACAGCATTAATATTCCGGCAGTTAACTTAGGGCTTGATGTTGGGGTTGATAAAGTTGCTAATACACTCAGAGGACTAGGTGCTAAAGGCCATATTAATGAATACCCGTCGCTGCTATTAGGGGCTATTGAAATGTCGAGTTTTGAAGTGGCCCAGCTTTATACCACTATTGCTGCTGATGGCGAATACAGGGAGCTGACGTCTATCTCGGCATTAACCGACTCTGTTGGTAAAGTACTTTATAAGCATAAAGTGAGTAACGAACAACGCTTTGATAAAGATGCCATGTACATGACCAAATACGCTATGAAGCGAGTAACTAAAGATGGCACCGCTAAACGCTTAAATTTACATTTTCCGTCGATTCAGCTCGCAGGTAAAACAGGTACTAGTAACGAATTACGCGACAGCTGGTTTGCTGGATTTGATCAAAATACAGTGACGGTTGCATGGTTAGGTCGTGATGATAATAAAAGCACTGGCTTAACCGGCAGTGTCGGCGCGCTTGAAACCTATATTCGTTATTTAAAACCCTTAAACCCGCAAGCAATTGCCGATACCCGTCCACCTTCAATTCGGTGGGCATTTGTAAACGAGCAAACCGGGAAGCAAGCACCACCAGGGTGTGGCAAAGTGATTCAATTACCGCTTAGGGCCAGTGAGTTTAAACCAAGGCCCCAATGTATTCGCTAAGTAATAAAAACAAAAAAAGCCCGAAAGGGCTTTTTTTATGGGTAAGCGATCTTATGAGCTAAACGTTATAGTTTAGCAAAAGCGCGCTCTGCCGCTTCAATCGTTGCCTGAACTTCTTGCTCTGTATGCGCAGCACAAACAAAACCAGCTTCAAACGCTGAAGGCGCTAAATAAACACCTTCTTCAAGCATTAAGTGGAAGAACTTTTTAAAGCGCTCTAAATCACATTCAGTAGCTTGTTGGTAAGTAGTTACTTTTTCTGCATCAGTAAAGAAAAAGCCATACATGCCGCCAGCGTAGTTAGTAGTTAAGGCAATACCTACTTTTTTAGCTGCGGCTTCAAAGCCTTCACAAATCGCTTTACTAATGGCTTCTAGTTTTTCGTGAACGCCAGGTGCACTAAGTAACTCAAGTGATTTTAAACCTGCAGCCATCGCAATTGGATTTCCTGACAGTGTACCTGCTTGATAAACAGGGCCTACAGGGGCTATGTAATCCATAATCTCTGTTTTACCACCAAATGCGCCAACTGGCATGCCACCACCAATTACTTTACCTAAACAGGTTAGGTCTGGCTTGATGTTGTAATAAGCTTGAGCGCCACCAAGGGCTACACGAAAACCTGTCATTACTTCGTCAAAAATAAGCACAGATTGGTACTGATCACAGACTTCACGCAGTCCTTCTAAAAAGCCAGGTACTGGTGGGATACAGTTCATGTTACCTGCAACTGGCTCAACAATAATACACGCGATTTCATCGGCGTATTTAGCAAAAATTGCTTTCACTTCTTCAATATTGTTAAACGAAACCGTAAGGGTGTGCTTAGCTAAATCTTCAGGAATGCCTGGAGAGTTAGGTACACCCATAGTTAATGCACCAGAGCCGGCTTTTACTAGCAGTGAATCTGCATGGCCGTGGTAACAACCCTCAAACTTTAAAATTTTGTCACGACCAGTAAAACCACGAGCTAAGCGAATTGCACTCATTGTTGCTTCAGTACCTGAGCTTACCATACGTACTTTTTCGATAGATGGGACTAGCTCTTTAACTTTTTCAGCCATTAAAATTTCAGCTTCGGTAGGTGCACCGTAGCTTAAACCATTTTCTACCGCATCATGCACTGCTTGTTTTATTTCAGGGTGATTGTGGCCCATAATCATTGGGCCCCAAGAGCCCACATAATCAATGTAACGGTTGCCATCAGCATCAAATGTAAACGCGCCCTGTGCTTTAGTAATAAACAGCGGAGTACCACCTACACCATTAAAAGCACGCACTGGTGAATTTACGCCACCAGGAATAGAGTCTTGAGCTCGTTTAAATAAGTCTTGGCTAATTGTCATGAAAAATCCTATTGTTTTATCACTTTAAAATTAAAAGCTTAGCTATCGCGTTTGCGGCTAAACCAAGGAACGTCTACTTCATACTGCTCGACTTTGTTTTCTACGCCGAGGGTTAAAGCAAACAGCGCCATACGAATAAGTACGCCATTTTGTACTTGGCGGAATATTGCTAGATTGTCGTTAGCATTTAAGTCGTTATCAAGTTCGTTTGCCTCTAAACGGCTATCGCGAGGAAGCGGGTGCATTAACACCGAGTTCGGTTTGCAATGGGAATTGTAAATAGACTGGCTAATTCTAAATCCACCACGGTATTTATTAGCTTCCTCTTGAGACGGAAAACGCTCTTCTTGAATGCGTGTTTGATAAACAATATCGGCCGCTAAGTTACCTTCCATTTTATCAACTAGTTCAATTTTATGTCCTGCATTTTCAACGGCAGATAAAATTGAGTCAGGCATTTGCAAGCCATTAGGGGCAACCATTGAAAAGCGAATATTTTTGTAATGACATAATAGCTTTGATAGCGAGTGAACGGTTCGGCCATATTTTAAATCGCCGACTAGCGCAATGTGCATACCATCAATATTTTGATCGAAGCGGCTAAGTTCACGCTCAATAGTTAATAAATCAAGCAGCGCTTGAGTAGGGTGCTCATTGGGTCCATCGCCACCATTTATTACTGGTACGCTGCAACCTGTTGCAAATTCAGCTACCGAGCCTGAGTCTGGATGGCGCATTGCAACCGCATCAGCATAGGCTGAAATAACACGTGCGGTATCATATAGTGACTCGCCCTTAGCAAGCGCAGAGCTTTGCATACCGGTGGTTTCACGAACCAGTCCACCGAGTAAGTTAAACGCAGTGCCAAAACTAACACGAGTACGCGTACTAGGTTCAAAAAATAGATTCGCTAAAATAGCGCCTTCAAGCACATTGGTACGCTTTTGTTTTTTTGCGTATGGCTCCATTTTTTTTGCTACAGCAAATATGCGTTCAATACAGTCTCGATCGAGTTGATTAACAGAGAGTATATTTTCACCTTGGAAACTGAACATGGGGTTATTCCTAGTTATTCAAAAAGGCGCGATAATCCATAAAGGAGCACGCAATCGCGCGTATTATACAAACTTAGTTTGCGACTTGGCAGTGTAATTTATAATCCTGTATTTAAAAGCTTGGCTTAATAATGGCTAAAGCAACTATAACGAGTAACGCTAAAACAGGTAGCTCGTTGAAAATTCGGTAAAACCGATCGCTTTTTGTATTTCTATCGTGTTTAAAATCAGCTAATAATTTGAAACAGTAGCCATGATAAATATATAAAATGATTACCAGCACTAGTTTATAATGCAGCCACATACTGTAACGAAACCATTCGCGGCCGTATTCAACAATAGTTAATACGCCAAACACTGCGGTAAGCACAGCAAAGGGGGTAACAAAATAAAGCAGCCGACGTTCCATTACTTTTAGCATTGAGTTACACGATTTTTCTTCACTCATAGCGTGATAAACAAAAAGTCGAGGAAGGTAAAAAATACCGGCAAACCAAGCAATCATAAAAAATACGTGCAAGGTTTTGTAAATTAATAATGCGCTCATACTGTTCTCATTATTGTTAAAGTAAACTGTTACGTATGGTTAGAATATGATGGATTTGATCCCACCTTAGTAATCCCATAATTTGTTGATTATCTAATAAGTTATATACATAAAGTGCACCACTGCGTTTATCATTTAAAATTTCAAAGGCATCTGCAAGAGTGGCCTGGCTGCTGATACCTTGTAAGCTAATGTACTTTATATTGACCGCCTGATCAGACATTAAACTTAAGTCATATTCAGCTAGGCAATAACCATTTTCCTCGTCAAACACAATTAACGGTGTTTGGCTGTCCATGGCATCTAGACTGTTTTTTATTTGCTCTTTATCGTCAGAGTAGAGCAATTTAAAGTCTTCATCCATGTCATCCATCACCCCTACTTTTTGTAATGCCTCAGTGGCCGGAGATACATGGTAAGGTAATCCCTGAAAGTCTAATTGCTGTAAAAATATAGAGCGGTTACCAAATACCTGCAAAGCTGTAACGTAGGCGGTGGTAATGACGATCATCGCCGGTACAATAATTTCCGGTGAAGAGGTCAGCTCCATCACGGTAGTTAGTGCCGCTAAGGGAGAGTGCAATGTGGCAGCTAGTAAGCCTGCCATGCCGAGCACCCCATAAGTACCAGCTATGTCAGTTCCTGGGCTAATAAACTGGGCAAAAAATGCCATTAAAGTGCCGGTTAAAACACCAAGTCCAATAACCGGACCAATTAACCCACCAGGAATACCTAAGCCAATAGCAAACAAGGTGGCTAATAACTTAGCAATTAAAATAGTGGTAAGTAGTTGCATGTTTTCAGGTGACTCTACAGCAATGGTTATCGCACTCATCCCTGAGCCCATAGCTTGTGGAACTGCATAGGCAATTAAGCTGGCAATACACCCTGCAATTATTAAACGAGGAAACATACTTAGTGGTTTAAAGGTTTTAATAATCAGCATTAAGTTTTGATTAAAAGCATAAGCCACCGCGCCCAGCCCCATGCCGCACAAAATTAAATAGGGGTAATGCCACCCACTTAAGGGGGCAATGCTTATTAGCGCAAGTTCTGAGCCTTCACCAAATACAAATTGAGTGGCTAATGCACCGGTAACGGCTGCGAGCATTATCGGCACAAAAATATGCACTTTGTATTCTCTGAGCACCACTTCCATTACAAAAATAACCGCAGCAAGCGGGGTATTGAACGACGCAGCAATTCCCGCGGCAACGCCACAACCACTGAGGGTACGCATAGCGTTGTGAGGTAAGTGTAATTTATTTGCTAATATGCTCGCCCCTGCTGCTCCCATGTGAACTGATGGGCCTTCGCGGCCAACAGAAAAACCGCTGATCAGCGCCAGTGCACCACCAACAAACTGATTAACCGTGTTATACAGTGGCATTTGCCCGTAATGGCGCTTGATTCTGTGTATTACAAAAGGAATACCTAAGCGGTAATGTTTAAAGCCAGTGAAAGCCGCAAATGTAGCTATTAATAACGCTGCAACTAAAGGCATTAATACCCGTTCTAAAGTGGGTAGGGTGGTAAAATCGTCAGGGGTTTCTAGAAATAAACTTTGAAAAAATAAAATGGTTAAGCGGAACAGTATAATAAAAAATGCAGCAATTAATCCGGCACTTACGCCTAATAAGCATAATTGTACGGATGTTTTTGGTTTTGCTAATCGACGTCTCAGTCGCTCAAGCCACATGCTTTATTTCCCCGTAGCATTTTTAGGCGTCAAGTTTATCAAAATAGTCTAGGGAAGTCCTTGAGATTTTTAACAACAGATTAATTTAAATTTAATTTATACTGCACCTATTCACAGAGTGAGCTAAACAAGCCATGTTAGCATTGGAGCGTAGAAGCAGGATTAACTATACTTGATTAAAACACTCAGGTATTAGATAATCTCGCGCATTAGTATTAAGGTATTGAGGGTTATAAGATGTCTGAAGAATTACCCATTAAGTTTAGCGACGCAGCCGCTGTGCGTGTTAAACAGTTAATCGACGAAGAAGAAAACCCAGATCTAAAACTGCGTGTTTATGTCACAGGCGGTGGGTGTTCAGGTTTTCAATACGGTTTTACTTTTGATGAAAAAGCGAATCCTGGCGATTTAGAAATTGTTAAAAATGGGGTTACCTTAGTCATTGACCCTATGAGTATCCAATATTTAGTTGATGGCGAAGTTGACTACACCGAAGGATTAGAGGGGGCACGTTTTTTTGTCTCAAATCCTAATGCGACCACTACATGTGGTTGTGGTGCTAGTTTTAGCGTATAAAAATATCGTTATCCAAAAAAAACCGCTTAATCAGCGGTTTTTTTATGTGTTTAAAAAATCATAACTCAGTTGGGCTGTACTCTGTTATTTGCATCATTAACACAAAAAAGCCAAGCACAAACGCAGAGAAGACTAAAATATAGATAAAGCCTTTTTTACCCTGCTTTAATGGAATAGCATAATGGCGTAAAAAAAAGTACCAACCTAAGCACAAAATAATAGGTAGTAAAAAGAGTAGTCTAAACATGATTTGATCTCTATAAGCTAGGGTCAATAGACCTTAATAATAAACAGCTTATATTTAAATGAAACAAAAAAGTTATAAAATATTTAACCTTATTCAGACTTAGTAAATATTTGTTGTTAAACTTTAATCGTAGAATTACCAATTAATCATTCAGATCAACGGTGAATGGTATATAATGTATCCAAGAATGAAACGGGCAAGGTTTCATTTTTCACAATAATAAAGAGTTAGTACATATTTGAGGGTTTTTGTTGATTGAATTGTAAGCGTTTACACTGCGCCTTAGTTAGTGGCAGTGAGTTTTCAGTGTTGATCACAATGAGCTCTTGGCAATATGTACAGTTAAACAACGAGTAGGAGTTGTATATGATGGGTAAAACCGTATCTTCGGAAGAAAATGCAAAGTTAACAAAGTGGCTTAAAACTAAGCGCCATGAAAAAGGCTACACAATGCGCAGCCTAGCGCAAATTTTGGGTACGCCACATTCTTTTATTGGCAAAATTGAAAATCAAGAGCGTCGCTTAGATGTGATTGAGTTTGTTCGCTACTGTAATGCATTAGAAGTCGACCCGTATGAAGCATTAAGCTTAATTAAAGCTGACTAACGCTGTTAGGCTGTAATCGTAAAGTTAAATCTAACGTCTACAGCCAATACTAATGCAGGGATGCATTAGGTGTTACCTACTATGATAATTTTGCTCTAATGCATATAGTTTGTGCCTAATTAGATATAAAAATATTAATGAAGGTAAAACCATAAGTGCTGTTAAAACAAAAAATAATGACCAATTCCCCATTAGCCAATCATCGATAACTACGCCACTATAACTCGATAATAACGTACGTCCTAAATTACCCAATGATGCTAATAGCGCATAATGGGTGGCGCTAAATGCTCTGTCACACAGCATAGATATAAAAGCAACCATCGCCACTAAAGACCAAGCTTGGGTAAAACCATCAACTACAATCGCCATTGCATATAAGTGTTCTTGTGGCCCTGCTAAGGCAATCCAAGAAAACATTAAGTTAGATGCAGCCATGGCTACGCCACTAATAAATAAGCCTTTTACTATGCCATATTTGTGGTTAAAAATACTGCCCAAAAAGGCAAATACAATGGTGATTAAACCCGTGCCCAGCTTGGAGTAATTTGCTATTTGGGTATTACTAAAGCCCACTTCCTTATAAAATACAATCGACATTCGTGCTAAAAATGCTTCACCAATTTTAAATAAGAAAATAAATGCCAGCAGTGCTAAAGCGGTTTTAACCCCATTTTTAGCAAAAAAGGTTTTAAATGGGTCAACCACGGTAACGCCTAACCATGCGAGCGTTTTTGTCAGTGGAGTTTGTTTAGTTGTTGCGAGCTTTTCAAGGTAAACACGTTCTAGCTCGGCATGAACGGCTTCGCGATTTGATTGCGGCTCTTTAGCCCAAAACACACAGCTAATTAATAACAGCATAATCGCAGATAAAAAATAATAAACCTGTGGCCAGTCTATGTTTGGCATATCTGCCATGTAAAAGGGCACAGCCCCTAATAAAGCATAACCTGTCCACCAACCTGATGTAGCCATTGCGGCGGCTGCGGTGGCTTTGTGAGATTCATTTTCACTAAGAGTGTCTATTCGAAAAGCATCTATAGCAATATCTTGCGTTGCAGAGGCTATGGCGATCAGCAAGCAAAGTGCGGCGGCAATCGCTAGGTTTGCTTTTAGATCAAGCCCTGCAAGTAGTAACGTGCCAAGTAAAATAAAGCTTTGGCAAAACAGGATCCAACTACGACGCTGACCAAGCCAGTTGTACAAAAAGGGCAGTTTAGTGCGATCTATTAAAGGCGACCATAAAAAATTGATACTATAGGCACCAAACACAATGCCAAATAAGCCTATCATGCTGCGACTCAAACCTTCATCTTTAAGCCAAGCCGACATTACCGAGCCAATTAACACCCACGGAAAACCACTGCTCATTCCAAATATAAAAACATTAATTAAACGTTTATCTTTAAAATAAGAAAAGTATTCGCGAACAGAAAGTGTGCTATTCATAGGGGCTCATTGGCTCATAGAAAGAGCAGCCAAAGCTGCTCTGATAAAAAGTTATAAAGGGACTTGCTCAAGCACCTTGATATTTAATATAACAACCGGTTTTTCAGGGACAAAGTTGTAGCCAATTTTGTCATTAAAACCCGTTTTTACAGCCATGATTTTATCGAGCGTCTCATAACCTTCCATAACACTGCCAAACACTGCAAATCCCCAATCACGTCCAGGGTTTAAATGGTCATTGTCATCCATGTTAAAAAAGAACTGACGCGTTCCTGAGTGTGGTTCTCGATCTTGATAGGCCATAGCAATGCTATACATATCGTTAGTTAAGCCGTTACCGCTTTCATTAAAAATAGGGTCGTTTTCATGCAGGCCATCGTAATCTTTATCATAACCACCGCCTTGAATTACAAAGTCACGGTCATTTTCTACATCGCGTTCTACACGATGAAACACACTGCCTTGATAGCTTTTATCAGACACATAAGTCAAAAAGTTATTGACCGTAATAGGGGCTCTTGAGCGGTCTAGTTCAACCACAATACTGCCCAACGATGTCACAATTTCTACTCGAGGGAAAATATTATCTTTTTGCACAAAGCGGCCTTCTTGTGCCGCTAAACTATTTACGCTAAAAAATAAGCTTACGCAGATTAAAAAAAGTTGCTTCATTATTAACCTTCTAAAAATGCAATTAATTCAGGGTCAGATACAATGCGGGTAATTAACTGCTCAGTCAACTTATTGAGCTGACCTTCAATTTTTGCCCTATCATGACCAAGTGGTCCAGATAAATTAGCATTACCGCTATAACGCTTACTGAAATTACTGGTAGGGCGAATCACTCGTACTTCAAATTCAATCTTGGCATCACTGGTATGGCTCATTAGCTTTTCTGTAACCACAGCTTGCAGTGCGTGAATATCTAACTCAAAGCGCAATTGCGCTAAATTAGAAATGCTAGCGCCATTGCGACTAAGCGCACTGTCTAGCGCACTTTTAACTGACTCAGTAATACCCGTGCTGGCAATGGTTTTTGTTTTGCTTGATTCAATAAGCTTTAAGGTTGCACTGTCACCACGTAAATCAATCACGCTGGTGTTTAAGCTGTTATTGATTGAGCTTATTTGTCCACTTTTATAGACGGGATTGAGAATAAGCTGATTAGGCTGATTGGCACATCCCGAAAAAACCACTAAAGTACAACAGCTCAATAATATCTTTATGAGTTTCATTTATAACGTCCCACTATTTTTAGTTGCGCTGAGTACCACAAACTTTTTATTAGAGCCTAATAAAGTACAGTTACCAAACATACGGTTTAGTTTGTCATGATAATCTAAATGACGATTGCCAATAATACGCAGCTCGCCACCTTCTTTTAATGTGTCTTTTGCTTGTTTAAACATTTGCCACGCGATGTGGTCGGTAACTGCTTGTGCTTGGTGAAATGGCGGATTACACAATACAATATCGGCACTTTCACGTTCAAAGTCAGTTAAACAATCATTCTCTATAAAAGTACATTGTTCAAACTTGTCTTCCATGTTTAATTCAATGTTGAGTCGAGCTGATTCAACCGCCATATACGACTCATCAACAAAGCTAATATGCGCATTAGGACAGCGCGCTAATGTCATTAAACCAACCACGCCATTACCACAGCCTAAATCAATAATATTTTTTGCTTTATTTGTTTGCGGCAAGTAATTGAAAAAGAAACGTGCGCCAATATCAAGTGAATCACGTGAAAACACATTGGCATGATTACTTATTGTAAAATCAGTGCCTTCAAGTGGCCAGCTGACTGGGAAATCTGCGCCTTTATAACCGCCGGCTGCTTGGCTAATAATTAAACGTGATTTTTTTACTGCAAGACTTGTTTTCGTCTCACCAATAAAGTTTTCAAATGCTTTAATAGTAGAGTTATGTACGTCTTTAGTTTTTGCAGCACCAATAACTGGCGTATTTGGTGCGAGCACTTCGCTTAGTTCAGATAACTGATATTGTAAAAAAGCCAACGTGCGTGGTACTTTTACCAACACAAGGTCTACTTGCTCAGGTAGAGCCGACAAACTATCAAGCTGGCTAAACGCAGTCGTCGCGATTTTGTTTTCCGCTAAGTTATAAGCAGCCGCCTGATGGCTAATATATGAGTCGTTTACTGAACAAACTGTTAATTGTTGCTTGCTAAAGTAACAGCTAAGTGCACCAAAGCTGTCGTTTAAGATCAGTAACGAGCGACAATCAGGATAGTGTTCATTAACATAGTCAATGAGGTATTCGTCTGCTGAATCCCACGCTTGTAAGCTGCGGTTTTTTTGATCCAAAGGAAAGCGTTCAAGAGTAAAAGTGTTATCGCCGAGCGTAGCTTGCGTAGTCATAATAGTTTAATGATCGGTAATCAAATGATAGGTAAATTCTAACATGCAACCGCCAAACGCCAACCCCCAACTGTTACCAAATGGCTTTTCTTATCAAAGTAAGGTACTTAGCGCACAAAAAAGCCTCGATTTATTTTATTATTTGCAGCAAAACCTAAATTGGCAACAGCCAAACATTACAGTGTTTGGTAAAACGGGGCCAATACCTAGGCTACAATGTTTTATCAGCGAAGAAAATCTTGAGTACGGTTATTCTGGGCATAAACTCGACTTAGAGCCTTGGCCAGACGTATTACTTGCTATGCGAACACGTTTAGAAAATCACCTACAGCAACCATTTAACTCAATTTTGGTTAATTATTATCGGGATGGCCACGATTGTATGGGTTGGCATAGCGATGACGAGGCTGAGCTAGGGCCTGAGCCTACCATAGCGTGTGTGTCGCTTGGTGCAGAGCGGTTATTTAAACTTAAACACAAAGTAAGCAACAGCATTACTAACATCAAATTACAAAGTGGTAGTTGTTTAATAATGAGCGGACAGAGCCAACAAAATTATCAACATGCGTTGCCTAAACAAACAACACTTAAACACCCGCGGATCAGTTTAACGTTTCGCTATATTAATAATGGTTTCAGTTAAATAGCATTAGCCATGGTGTAGCCGCAGTTGTTATAGTAACCATATAACTGAATTTTGAGGATGGTTTTTATGTCAATGCAACAACAAATACGTGACAAGCTAGCAAATGCTATTGCGTGTAAGCATTTAAATGTTATTAACGAAAGCCATATGCACAGTGCGGGGACTGAATCTCACTTTAAAGTGATTGTAGTCAGTGAAGAATTCGCTGGTAAGCGATTATTGCAGCGTCATCGTGAAATTAATGAAATTTTAAAAGATGAGCTGGCAAATCATATTCATGCGCTTGCTATGCACACTTATACTCCTGAGGAATTTACAGAGCACGACGGCGAAGCCCCGCAGTCACCTAATTGCATGGGCGGCTCAAAAGTTGGATAACAGGTAGCTAGAAGGTGGTTTGAGCAGTGCGTAACTGATCAGATCAGTTTTTTTTGTTTTAGCCTTTAAACTAGCGCTAATTTTTATTGTAAAAGATATAGGATGATCAATGGTCATTAAGCCTAAAATTCGCGGATTTATCTGCACCAATGCACACCCAGTTGGCTGTGCAGAGCATGTTCAAGAACAAATTAATTATGTTAAGCAGCAAGGAGCATTAAAAAATGCGCCTAAAAATGTATTAGTTATTGGTGCGTCTACAGGTTATGGCCTTGCATCTCGTATTACCGCTGCATTTGGTGGTGGCGCTAAAACATTGGGTGTGTTCTTTGAAAAAGAAGGCACTGAACGTAAAACAGGCTCTGCGGGTTGGTACAACACGGCGGCATTTCAAACAGCCGCTGAAGCTGAAGGCTTATGGTCTAAAAATATTAATGGTGATGCGTTTTCTAACGAAATCAAACAAAAAACAATCGACACCATTAAAGCTGAATTAGGTAAAGTTGACTGTATTATTTACAGCTTAGCATCACCTCGTCGTACTGATCCAAATACAGGGGAAGTGTTTTCTTCAACACTTAAGCCAATTGGTAATGCGGTAACGACTAAAAACTTAAATACGTCAAAGCGTGAAATTGATGAAGTAACTGTTGAAGCAGCAAACCAAGACGATATCGACAACACCATTAAAGTAATGGGTGGCGAAGACTGGGAAATGTGGATTGACGCCCTTAAAGACGCTGATGTACTAGCAGATAACTTTAAAACAACGGCTTACACATACATTGGTAAAGAACTAACTTGGCCAATATATGGACATGCAACCATAGGTAAGGCAAAAGAAGATCTAGACCGTGCCACTGCAGCTATTAAAGCCGCTACCCAAGATTTAAATGGCGAAGCTTACGTTTCTTCACTTAATGCGGTTGTTACCCAAGCAAGCTCGGCAATCCCAATAATGCCGCTTTACATTTCGGCACTATTTAAAGTGATGAAGGCTGATGGCACTTACGAGGGCACAATTGAGCAAATTCATGCGTTATTTAATGAAAACCTATACGGTGATTCACCACGTTTTGATGAGGGCGGACATTTATTCCAAAACTACAAAGAGCTGGAAGATGACGTTCAAGCACGTGTTCAAACTATTTGGGATAGTGTAGACACAAGTTCAATTGATGAGTTAACGGATTACGTGGGCTACCATAATGAGTTTTTACGCCTATTTGGTTTTGGCATTGATACGGTTGATTACGAGCAAGATGTTAATCCTGTTGCGCCAATTGCAAATATGATTGATTAATCTGTAGCTAGTAATGCAATTTTGAAAAAGTCGCCTAGTGCGACTTTTTTGTTTTTTAGCCTTGATTTGAAAAAAATTTTGCTATTTGTTGGTTTATTTACCACTTTGGTCTAGCTTGTATTTTATTAATTATGAATTACAAAACTAAATAAACGTTTCTCTCGTATAATTTTCATAAATACACTCGCATAGTCAGTCACAATAATGTTAAAATCAAAGCAATATGTGAGGAGTTTTACTGCGCTGCTTGTTTGGTATCTATAGCGAGTCATTTTATAGCTTGCAATAATACAAATAGCGGCGTGGTTGGTACGATTTTTCAGTTTCTTTCCGTTAATGTAGTGCAAGTGCGTATGATCAATATAAAAAAAGGTCTGGATTTACCCTTAGAGGGCGCACCTCAGCAAGTTATTCATGATGGTTCTGCCGTCAAACGTGTAGCTGTGCTAGGTGAAGAGTTTATCGGTATGCGTCCAACCATGCATGTTCGTGTGGATGACCAAGTCAAAAAAGGCCAGGTACTTTTTGAAGATAAAAAGAACCCAGGCGTATTATTTACTGCACCAGCTTCTGGTACAGTAAAAGAAATTAATCGCGGTGCTAAACGTGTTCTGCAATCTGTTGTTATTGAAGTAAACGGCAGTGAGCAAATCACCTTTGGTTCTTTCTCGGAAACTGAGCTTAACAGCTTAGACCGTGAAAAAGCTAAAGAAGTACTAGTTCAATCGGGTCAATGGACAGCACTTCGTGCTCGCCCATTTAGTAAAATAGCGGCATTGGATGCAAATCCTAGCTCTATTTTTGTGACAGCTATCGATACCAATCCACTTGCTGCAGATCCTGCAGTAGTTATTGCTGAAAATGCGAAAGCGTTTGAAGCAGGTTTGGCTGTTGTGTCACGTTTAACCGATGGCAAAGTATTTGTTTGTAAGCAAGCAGGCAGTCAAGTTCCTAGTTCACCTATTGCTCAAGTAGAAGTACATGAGTTTGGTGGCGTGCACCCAGCTGGCCTTGTTGGCACACATATCCATCACCTTGACCCAGTATCTGCTAGTAAGCAAGTTTGGCACATTGGTTACCAAGACGTTATTGCGTATGGTCACCTTTTCCTTACTGGTGAAATTTACACAGACCGTGTGATTTCGCTTGCAGGTCCGCGTGTTAAGAATCCTCGTTTAGTGAAAACACAATTAGGTGCTTCATTAGATGACTTAGTAGCAGGTGAATTAGAAGACGGTGATAACCGTGTTATTTCTGGTTCTGTACTTGCAGGTGCTACGTCGTCTGGTGTTCATGCATTCTTAGGTCGTTACCACGTTCAAGTATCTGTATTACTTGAAGGTCGCGAAAAAGAATTATTTGGCTGGATTGCACCAGGTAGTGATAAATTCTCTGTAACGCGTACATTCTTGTCTCACCTTACACCGAGTCGTTTATTTAAAATGACAACGTCTACAGGCGGTTCAAAACGTGCCATGGTTCCACTTGGAAGCTATGAGCGTGTTATGCCACTTGATATTTTGCCAACGCTTTTATTACGTGACTTATTGTCTCGTGATTTAGACAGTGCAATTTCATTAGGTGCGCTTGAATTAGATGAAGAAGATTTAGCGTTATGCACCTTCGTTTGTCCTGGCAAATACGAGTACGGCGCAGCCCTACGCGATTGCTTAACTACGATCGAGAAGGAAGGCTAAAATGGGCTTAAAAACTTTCTTAGAAGATATCGAACCACATTTTGAACCAGGTGGTAAGCATGAGAAATGGTACGCGCTGTATGAAGCTGCTGCGACTATTTTTTACACGCCAGGTTACGTAAATAAAGGTTCAACTCACGTTCGTGATAATATCGACCTAAAACGCATGATGATTTTAGTGTGGATGGCGACGTTCCCTGCCATGTTCTTTGGTATGTTCAACATTGGTCATCAAGCTGCAATTGCACTTGGTAATGGCTTTGAGCTAGCGAATATTTGGCAAGTAGGTTTATTCCAGTTACTTGGCGGTGAATTAACCGTTGATGCAGGCTGGGGTGCGAAAATGTTCTACGGAGCCTGTTTCTTCCTACCTATTTATGCAACTACCTTTATTGTCGGTGGTTTCTGGGAAGTGTTATTTGCTTCTGTGCGTAAGCATGAAGTTAATGAAGGTTTCTTTGTAACTTCTGTATTGTTTGCATTAATTCTGCCTGCAACGATTCCTTTATGGCAAGTTGCACTAGGTATTACTTTTGGTGTAGTTATAGCAAAAGAAATATTTGGTGGTACAGGCCGTAACTTCTTAAACCCTGCGCTTGCTGGTCGTGCGTTTTTATTCTTCGCATACCCTGCACAAATTTCAGGTGACACAGTATGGACTGCCGTAGATTCATTCTCTGGCGCGACTATGCTTGGTCAAGCGTTTGCTGGTACGTTAAATTACGCGACTGATATTGAGCTTTGGTGGAATGCGTTTTACGGATTCATTCAAGGTTCTATGGGTGAAACGTCTACGCTAGCTGTACTTATTGGTGGTTTATTCCTAATTTACGTGCGCATCGCGTCTTGGCGTATCGTGCTAGGTGTATTCCTAGGTATGGTAGTAACCTCATCAATACTGAACACCATTGGTTCTGAAACCAATGCGATGTTTGCTATGCCTTGGTACTGGCACATGGTATTGGGTGGTTTTGCATTCGGTATGTTCTTTATGGCAACTGACCCTGTATCTGCTGCATTTACTGATAAAGGTAAATTAGCATACGGTGCGCTTATTGGCTTTATGGTTATCATGATCCGTGTTGTTAACCCTGCATACCCAGAGGGCATCATGCTAGCAATCTTATTTGCTAACTTGTTTGCACCTTTATTCGATCACTTTGTAGTGCAAGCTAATATCAAGCGGAGGTTGGCACGTAATGTCTAGTAATAACGAATCAATTGGCAAAACGCTAGCTGTTGTTGTCTCATTATGTTTAGTGTGTGCAGTTATTGTATCGCTAACATCTGTACAACTACGCCCTCTGCAAAAAGCAAATAAAGCAAAAGATATTCAAAGCAATATCTTAGCTGCTGCTGGTATTGGCAAAGTTGATAACGTTGCCGAAACGTTTGATGCTAAAATCGAAACTCGCTTTGTTGATATGCAAAGTGGTGAGTTTGCTGAGCCGGTAGAAGATTTTGACTTTGAAAAAAGCAAATACGATGCTGATTTAAGTAAATCTTTAAAAGAGAATGGTATTAAGGACATCGCAGGTATTCAACGTATTACCAAGCGTGCGCCTGTTTATATCTCTAAAAAAGACGATGGCTCTACTGATGCAATCATCCTTCCTATTCAGGGTTATGGTTTATGGGGTTTAATGTACGGTTTTATCTCGCTTGAAAGCGATGGCGAAACTATTAAAGACATCATTTTCTACAAACATAACGAAACACCTGGTCTAGGTGGTGAAATTCAAAACCCACAGTGGACTGCAACGTGGGAAGGTAAAGAGTTACCAATCCAAATCGTTAAAGGAACTGCAGCCGGTGATGAGCATAAGATCGATGGTCTTTCAGGTGCTACATTAACGTCTAATGGTGTTGACCATGCAGTTGATTTTTGGACTGGCGAAAATGGCTTTGGCCCTTTCCTTGCGAAAGTACGTAAAGGAGCATTGAACTAATGGCTGATACTAAAGAAATGAAGGCGGTCCTATTTGGTCCAGTTTTCGCTAACAACCCAATCGCATTACAAGTACTTGGTATTTGTTCTGCGCTAGCGGTAACGTCTAGCTTAAAAAATGCATTAATCATGTCAATTGCATTGACCTTGGTAACTGCATTCTCTAGCCTTTTTATCTCGACTATTCGTAACCATATCCCATCATCAGTACGTATCATCGTACAGATGACGATTATTGCATCATTAGTAATCGTGGTTGACCAAGTACTACAAGCTTTCTCTTACGCTACGGCAAAAGAGTTATCAGTATTCGTTGGTCTAATCATTACTAACTGTATCGTAATGGGTCGTGCTGAAGCTTATGCAATGAAGTCGCCGCCATTAATGTCTTTCCTTGATGGTATTGGTAATGGCTTAGGTTACTCTGTAGTGTTACTTACTGTTGGCTTTATTCGTGAGTTATTCGGTAAAGGTTCACTATTCGGTGTTGATATTATTCCATTAGTACAAAATGGTGGTTGGTACCAACCTATGGGTCTATTGATCTTACCACCGAGTGCATTCTTCATCATTGGTTTATTCATTTGGGTACTTCGTACTTATAAGAAAGACCAAGTAGAAGCTAAAGCGTAAGGGGCGATAAGTGGAACATTATATTAGTTTATTTGTAAAAGCCGTTTTTATTGAAAACTTAGCGTTAGCATTCTTCCTAGGTATGTGTACTTTCTTAGCCGTGTCTAAAAAAGTAACTACATCAATTGGCCTAGGTGTAGCGGTTATTGTTGTATTAGGTATTTCAGTACCGGTTAACAACTTGGTTTACCATGCGGTATTAGCGCCAGGTTCACTAGAGTGGCTTGGTTACCCAGAAGCAGATCTTAGCTTTTTACGTTTCTTAACTTTCATTGGTGTTATTGCAGCACTAGTGCAAATTCTTGAAATGGCATTAGATAAGTTCTTCCCACCGCTTTACAACGCATTAGGTATTTTCCTACCACTAATCACAGTTAACTGTGCAATTTTTGGTGCGGTAGCCTTCATGGTTGAGCGTAACTATAACTTCGGCGAGTCTGTTGTTTATGGTATTGGCGCTGGTGTTGGTTGGGCGCTTGCAATTACATTACTTGCAGGTATCCGTGAGAAAATGAAGTATTCAGACGTACCAGATGGTTTACGTGGTTTAGGTATTACCTTCATCACTGTTGGCTTGATGGGTCTTGGCTTTATGTCATTCTCTGGTATTTCACTGTAATAATAGCGAGGTCAATCATGGATATTTTCTTAGGCGTTGGTGTTTTTATCGCTATCGTTGTAATACTAGTTTTAATCATCATTGGTGCTAAATCTAAGCTAGTTGCAAGCGGTGATATCATCATCGGCATTAATGGCGATGCAGACAAAGCCATTAAAACATCAGCAGGTAGTAAGCTATTAGGCGCACTATCTGAGTCAGGTATTTTCGTATCTTCTGCATGTGGTGGCGGTGGCTCTTGTGGCCAGTGTCGCGTACACATTAAAGAAGGCGGCGGTGATATTCTGCCAACTGAACTTGACCACATCTCTAAAGGTGAAGCACGTGAAGGTTGTCGCCTAGCGTGTCAGGTTAATGTTAAAAACGACATGGAAATTGAACTTGAAGAGTCAATTTTCGGTGTTAAAAAATGGGATTGTGAAGTTATCTCTAACGATAACAAAGCGACGTTCATTAAAGAACTTAAGCTACAAATTCCTGATGGCGAGTCAGTGCCGTTCCGTGCGGGTGGTTACATCCAGATCGAAGCGCCAGCTCACCATGTTAAATATGCAGATTTCGATATTCCTGAAGAGTATCGTGGCGATTGGAACCATTTTGGTTTCTTCGATCTGGAGTCAAAAGTAGACGAAGAAACAATTCGTGCTTACTCAATGGCTAACTACCCAGAAGAAGAAGGCATCATCATGCTTAACGTGCGTATCGCTACGCCGCCGCCAAGAAACCTAAGCCTACCATGTGGTAAAATGTCTTCGTACATTTGGTCACTTAAAGAAGGTGATAAAGTAACTATTTCTGGTCCATTTGGTGAGTTCTTCGCTAAAGACACAGACGCTGAAATGGTATTCGTAGGTGGTGGTGCAGGTATGGCACCAATGCGTTCACATATCTTTGACCAACTTAAGCGTTTAAACTCTAAGCGTAAAATTAGTTTCTGGTATGGTGCGCGTTCTAAACGTGAAATGTTCTATGTTGAAGATTTTGACGGCCTAGCTGAGCAAAACGAAAACTTCGTTTGGCACACTGCGCTTTCAGATCCGCAACCAGAAGATAACTGGGAAGGCTACACTGGCTTTATCCATAACGTGTTATTTGAGAACTATCTTAAAGATCACGAAGCGCCTGAAGATTGTGAGTTCTACATGTGTGGTCCTCCAATGATGAATGCGGCTGTTATCACTATGCTTAAAGACTTAGGTGTTGAAGAAGAAAACATCTTACTAGATGATTTCGGTGGCTAATACCCAAACTGATTAAATTTAGTTAAAATACCAGCCTCGTCGCATTTTATGTGACGAGGCTTTTTTATATTAATTTTTAACCTATTAAGTAGGGTTGTTATGAACAAAGTAAATACTCCCCAGGGCATAATCGCCTTATTTATAATCACGCTGACTTTACTGTTATCTGGATGTGGAAAATCAGTCCCAGAGGAAACCTACTTAGAAGGTAAAACGATGGGTACAACTTACCACATTAAGTTTTACGCTGAGCAAGTTGACCCTCAAGCAGTACAAGCAGAAATCGATGCGGTTTTAGTTGATATCAACCAGTCTATGTCGACCTATATCGAAGATTCAGAAATAAACACCTTTAACCGTTTAGATGCCAACGAAGTAATGCCAATCAGTGATGACTTCAGGGCAGTTATTAGTGAATCTATGCGTATAGGTAATTCAACTAAGACCCTAGATGTGACTATGGGGCCGTTGATAGATTTATGGGGGTTTGGTCCAGATAAAAAACCAACAAAGCGCCCAACGAATGAAGCTCTGGCAAATATGATCAATAACATTGGTATAGATAAGTTGGTCCTTAACGAGCAAGGCTTAGCAAAAACGATGGCTGATTTAGAATTGTCGTTTTCAGCTACAGCAAAAGGCTATGGTATTGATAAAGTGGCTGAGCTATTACAAAGCAAAGGCATTACAGATTACATGGTTGAGATTGGCGGGGAGTTACGTATTGCAGGTACAAAACCAGACAATCAAGCATGGCGAATAGCAATTGAACAACCTGATGCAAACCCAGGTGAGCGAAAAGTACACCGTGTACTTGCACCAGGCAATAACGGTATTGCCACCTCAGGTGATTATCGAATCTTTTATACAATGGATGGCGAAACCTATACTCACCTTATTGATCCTATGACAGGGATGCCAATTAAGCATGACTTAGTTTCTGTTACAGTTTTACACCCTAGCGCTATGACGGCCGACGGTTTAGCGACTGCTTTAACGGTTATGGGAATGGAAAAAGCACAACGTTATGCGCAGCAGCATGATTTACCAGTGTATTTAATTGCTAAATCGCCTGATGGTTTAGTCACTTATTCAAGTCCTGCGTTTAAGCCTTATTTATAGTCTTTAGGTTTATATCCTTAGCATGAGGGTATATAATATACGGAGCTCAAATACGCTATTTGAGCTCATTTTATTGCTGAACAATAGGGGCTAAGCAATGTCACTTTTTTTTCTAACCTTTGGCTTACTTATTTTAATTGTCGCTGCGATGGCGATAGGCATGATAGTTCAAAGAAAATCGATGGCGAGTAGCTGCGGAGGCTTAGGCTCTGTAGGTATTGATAAAGCATGTGATTGCGATGATCCATGCGATAAACGCAAAAAGCGTCTAGCCAAAGAGCAAGTATGGAAAGAAAACCAAATTCTTTAAATAGATTTATTTCTGTTTAAACAAAAAACCTCTCGTAGCTCACTACGGGAGGTTTTTTATTTATATCGCCATAAATAAATCACCAGCTGATAAAATAATCGTGTTTTTATCTTGAACAGAAAACTCTCTTTGTTATACTCATGCCCGAACTTTCAGTAAGTTTTGAAAGTTCTATTGATGCGGATCAATTCTAGCTTAGCAAAATAGTGCTAATGCGTTGAGACTGTATTTCATGTCACTGTATAAGGCTTTACGGCTGCAACTTGTTTTTGTTGCCACGGTGTATACCTAATTTTGTTATTAGTCATTTTAATAGGTTAATGTTTTTGAACTCATTTTCTTTGTTTCATACCAGCGCTTTGCTTACCTTAGGTAAGTCAGTGTTGCATGAGCGCTTTAATAAAGCGAAAAGAGGCGTGAGTGTGGCTGTAACATTATTAGTTTTTAATGCCGTTATGTTGCTTAGTGGCGCTATCGAGGATGCCTTTAGGCTTGAAGCATTGATCAGTGATGGCTTTTTTATAGAGCCATTATTACTGACTATTGCCGAATTTTTAGCTCATCCTATCTTATCGTGTCAGTTACTTATTGGCCTTTGTTGGCTATTGTTCCACATGTTTCCAGCGCGTCGTGCTGGAATAATCCTCCGTAAAGCAGCCTTTGCTTTTAGCGAGGCTAAAGTTCAGCAACCCGTGCAAGCTGCACATGGTTGTCGTGCTCCACCTAGCTTTACAGGTTGTCTGTTTACCCATTAATTTTTATGGGTATAGGTTACACCTGTGGTATCTAATTATTTATTCTTGCTGTAAATAACGATTACTTTCATTGTAGCTTAGTGTTTTTACTCACTCTCAGCCAACCACACCTCACCCAAGTTAATTTTTATTGCGTTATATTAATGTGTTTAAAAAAGCTGGGTTGGTTCTGCTAGGTGTTTTTTATTAAGCCAGTGGTCAATACTTCATGCTTGCATTCGCTCTGCATTATTTGTAATTCAATTTTAATTAACTTGGGTTTTTATCAAATATCGTTGCTAAATATTTTTGGCAGCTAATAAAAACTCTTTAGGTTTTAGGATAGTCCCTTGTTAATTCGTAACCTTTTTAATATTGCTTTAGCTAGTATGGCGCTGATTTTATCAGGCTGTAATGGCGGGGTACTCGACCCAAAAGGGCAGATAGGTATTGATGAGAAAAATCTGATCATCATCGCCACTGTGCTTATGTTGTTAGTTGTGATCCCCGTTATTGTGATGACTTTATATTTTGCTTGGAAATACAGAGACACACAAAACCATGAAATTTACGCACCAAAATGGGCTCACTCTAATAAGATTGAGGCTGTTGTATGGGCGGTTCCTATTGTTATTGTTGTTATTTTAGGTGTGATCACCTGGCAATCAACTCAAGAGCTTGACCCTTATAAACCGATAGAGGGTAAAGGTGAACACTTAACTGTTGAAGTGGTGTCACTTAATTGGAAGTGGTTATTTATTTACCCTGAACAAGGTATTGCTACGGTAAACGAATTGGTATTTCCTGCTAATGTTCCGGTTGAATACAAAATCACGTCAGAAAGTACCATGAACTCGTTTTTCATTCCCCAGTTAGGTAGTCAAATTTACTCAATGGCGGGCATGGAAACTAAGCTGCATTTAATCGCTAATGAGCCAGGCACGTTTAAAGGCTTTTCGGCTAATTACAGTGGTGCGGGTTTTACTGGTATGAAATTTAATGCCATCGCAACACCAACAAAAGCTGACTTTAACCAGTGGGTTGAACAGGTTAAAACCAACGCTAATAGCCTTACTCATGCCAATTATGTTGAGCTTGCCAAAGCGAGTGAAAACAATCCCGTCGCTTATTATGGCAAGGTTGATGAAGGTTTATTTCATACCATAGTGATGAAATACATGCAGGCGCATGGCGATATGAACAAAAAACACCACTCGATGGGTAAACATCAGCAGATGAGTAATGAGCATCAGGCAATGGGTAACCATACAATGCCATCATCACACAGCCAGGGCGAGGAATAATCATGTCGTTTTTAGGTAAATTATCTATAGATGCAATTCCGTTTCATGAACCTATTATCATGGTTACCATGGCGGTGATTGCTATAGTCGGGCTTATTATAGCTGGGCTAATAACAAAATATAAAAAATGGGGTGTGCTTTGGCGCGACTGGATCACCTCGGTTGATCATAAACGCTTAGGCGTTATGTACATTTTATTAGCGCTAATCATGCTGTTTCGTGGTTTTTCTGATGCCATTATGATGCGTGCGCAGTTAGCGCTTGCTACCAGTGGCGCGCCAGGTTATCTGCCACCAGAACATTACGACCAAATATTCACCGCCCATGGCGTTATTATGATCATCTTTATGGCGATGCCATTTATGATTGGTTTAATGAATATTGTTGTACCACTGCAAATTGGTGCTCGCGATGTGGCTTTTCCATTTTTAAATAATTTAAGTTTTTGGTTTACTGCTAGTGGCGCCATTTTAATAAATCTATCGCTGATATTTGGTGAATTTGCTAAAACAGGCTGGGTTGCTTACCCACCGTTGTCGGAGTTGACCTTTAGCCCTGGGGTGGGGGTCGATTATTATATTTGGGCCTTGCAAATATCGGGGCTCGGTACGCTATTAACCGCTGTTAACTTCCTAGTGACAGTATTTAAAATGCGTGCCCCTGGTATGACACTGATGAAAATGCCAATTTTCACATGGGCATGTACCTGGGCAAATATCTTAATTGCGGCATCATTTCCAATTTTAACCGCAGTGCTGGCCATGCTAACGCTAGACCGTTATTTAGATTTCCACTTCTTCACTAATGAAGCCGGCGGTAACGCCATGATGTATATCAACCTGTTTTGGGCATGGGGTCACCCAGAGGTATACATTTTAGTATTACCAGCTTTTGGTATCTTCTCTGAAATAGTGTCGACCTTCACTGGTAAACGTTTATTTGGTTATAAATCGATGGTATATGCCAGCGGTGCCATTTCTATTCTTGGTTTTATTGTATGGTTACATCACTTCTTTACTATGGGCTCAAGCGCTAATGTAAATGCTTTCTTTGGGGTGATGACCATGGTCATAGCTGTGCCTACTGGGGTTAAGTTATTTAGTTGGTTGTTTACTATTTACCGTGGCCGTTTGCGCATTACTGTTCCCGTACTGTGGACGCTTGGTTTTATGGTTACCTTTAGTATTGGTGGTATGACGGGGGTATTACTGGCAATCCCTGGTGCCGATTATGTATTGCATAACAGCTTATTTTTAATCGCTCATTTCCATAACACCATCATTGGTGGCGCAGTATTTGGCTACTTAGCCGGATTTGTTTTTTGGTTTCCAAAAGCAATGGGCTTTAAGCTTGATGAGCGTTGGGGTAAAGCGTCATTTTGGTGTTGGTTAATCGGTTTCTTCGTAGCCTTTATGCCATTGTACGTACTCGGCTTTTTAGGCATGACGCGTCGCTTAAACCACTCTAATAATCCTGATTGGAATATCTGGCTTTATATTGCTGCAGTGGGCGCCGTGATTATTATGTTCGGTATTATTTGCCAAGTTATTCAGCTTTATGTGAGCTTTAAAAACCGCGAAGCGCTTGATGATACCACTGGCGATCCTTGGAACGGTCACACCCTTGAATGGTCAACGTCATCACCACCGCAATACTATAACTTTGCTGAAATCCCGCATGTTGATGATATTGATACATGGACTGACATGAAAGAAAAAGGCCTAGCTTATCAAGGTAAATCTAGCTATAGCCCAATTCATATGCCAAAAAATACCGCTTCGGGTGTGCTTATTGCTGCGAGTTTAACGGCGTTTTGTTTTGCCATGATCTGGCATATTTGGTGGCTAGCAGGGCTTGGTTTTATTGGCGCGATTGCGCTGTTTATTAACCGTGCTTACACCAGTGATGTAGATTACTACGTGCAAAACGATGAAATATTACAAATTGAAGGCGCGCATATTGCCAGTAATACGAAGGAGGTAAGCGCATGAGTACGTTATCTGCAACTCAAGGCCATGTAAATTTAGAGCCTCATAGCGTAAGTCATACGCATGAACATCACGATACCTCAGGCGATACAATCTTTGGTTTTTGGCTTTATTTAATGACCGATTGCCTTTTATTTGCCTCATTTTTTGCAACCTACGCAGTGCTTTATATGAACACTGCAGGTGGTGTATCGGGCAAAGATATTTTTGAGCTTGATTTTGTTGCCGTAGAAACTGCGGCGCTACTTATAAGTAGTATTACTTTTGGTTTTGCCATGATTGCCGCTCAAGGGCAAAAAAAGGCGCTGACGCTTGGTTGGCTCGCGGTCACTTTTTGTTTAGGCGCAGTGTTTATTGGTATGGAAATTTATGAGTTTCATCATTTAATTGTTCATGGCAATGGCCCACAGCAAAGTGCTTTTTTAACATCGTTTTTCTCATTAGTGGGCTTGCATGGTTTACATGTAACTGCAGGCCTTATCTGGATGAGCATAATGATGATTGAGGTGGTTAAGCGCGGTTTAGGTAAACAAACCGTCACGCGCTTAAGTTGCTTAAGCTTATTTTGGCACTTTTTAGATATTGTGTGGATTTGTGTATTTACCGTTGTTTATTTAATGGGGGCAATGTAATGAGCCATAGCGAAACACATGCTTTAGAGCAAATGCAAAGCCAACATCATGATCAGTCACATGGTAGTGTTAAAACATACCTGATTGGCTTTGTCTTATCAGTGATTTTAACGGCCATTCCATTTTGGATGGTGATGGAGGGCGACTTTTCAAAGGTCACCACACTTTGGAGTATCGTTACTCTAGCAATCGTGCAAATTTGGGTGCATTTAAAATACTTTTTACACCTTAATTTCACCACTGATGAAGGTAAAGCAAATACTTTTACTTTCTTGTTTAGCGCGTTGATCATCGTCATGGTGGTTGGACTGTCTGTTTGGATCATTTATGAATCAAACGCAATGATGATGTATTAGAGGTTTCAGATGTTTCGTCGTTATTTAGCTGTTACTAAGCCAGGTATTATTATGGGGAATTTGATCAGCGTTGCCGGTGGTTTTTTACTCGCCGCCCGCGGTGATATAGACCCATGGTTAATGTTGGTTACCTTGGTTGGTTTATCGCTTGTTGTTGCATCGGGATGTGCCATAAACAATGTTATTGATAGAGACATTGATGTTGCCATGGCGCGTACTCGCTCACGTGTGACTGTAACGGGCGAAATGTCTGCAAAAGCCGCTTTAAGCCATGGCGTGTTATTAGGGCTAATTGGCTTTGGCTTATTAATCGCCTTTACCACTCAAGCGGCGGTATTTTTTGCCGCCTTTGGCTATGTCATCTATGTAGGGGTTTACAGCCTCTACATGAAACGCAACTCTGTTTACGGCACCTTTATTGGTAGTCTGTCGGGCGCAGTTCCACCTGTTGTTGGCTATTGCGCCGTTACGGGTGTGTTCGATATGGGCGCATTAATACTGCTGGTGATGTTTAGTTTGTGGCAAATGCCGCACTCATATGCAATTGCTATTTTTCGCTTTAAGGATTACCAAGCCGCTAATATTCCAGTATTGCCCGTGGCACAAGGTGTTAATAAAGCTAAGCGCCATATTGTGCTTTATATTGCCGTATATGCTTTAGTGGTGATGCTATTGCCAATTAGTGGTTATACCGGTGCTGCCTTTATGGCCGTTGCCTGTATCACCAGTTTTTGGTGGTTACTCATGGCACTTAGAGGGTATCGCTACAACATAGACACCACCCGTTGGGCACGCCAAGTGTTTGCGTTTTCAATTATTAACATTACCGCTTTGAGTATTGCCATGGCGGTAGATTATCAAACAATTGCGCCACAGTTAGTGGCGCTAAACTGATCTTATCTGATCAATAAACCGAGTTAATTCCCAAAGTTAACCAAAGGCTCTGAGCATTGCGAGGAGCCTTTTTTCATTCCTAAAACAAGGCCGCTACTGAGTGCTTATTGGCATCTACCAGACTTTGTTTTATTTTATTTCTTATAGCGGCTGATTTATTTTGACTGAGTTTGAAGTTACCTTGCCAGTGAATTGGCGTAAGCTCTATAAAACTCAGGTGTTGATACATTGTATTGCGATGCCGCTCAGGCACTTCATCAATTTTCCACTCAGGCTCAAATGTTTTCTCAAAATGACTAGTAAGGGTTCGCATTACGAGATCTTTTTTTAGCTCATCTTTAATAATATGTACTTTTGCAGTCACTAACACCGATGCGTAAAGCCAGCTAGGCAATGTTTGATTATCCGCATAGGAGGGTGATAAATAGCAATTGTCACTATTAAAGAGTAAATTCACCTGTTTATTATCAAGCTTTGATAGTGGATTATGCTTTGCTACATGTGCAATAAACATATTTTCTAAAGAGTTGAATAACATAGGTACATGACAAATGTTATTTAATTGACTATTTGAGCAGGGCATAAAAATTGTTGCTAATGGAAAGTTATTAATAAGCGCATGCAATTGCTCGGTATTTTTTTGCATAAAGTGCTCGGGTGGGTACATTATAATTGCTCCTCAAGCCGTAGCTTTATAGCTGGCCATTGTTCGTCAATAATGCTGAATTTTGCGGTGTTGCGATATGAACCATCTTCTAGGCGTCGGTCTTTTTGGGCTATTCCTTCATACTTAGCGCCTAAACGGGCAATTGCATTGCGTGATTGTTGATTGTGCTCATGGGTATTAAAGCTAATCCGTACTAAATTAAGTTGATTAAATGCATATCTCAGAAGTAAATATTTTGCATGCGTATTTACGTATGTCCGCTGTGCAGTGAAGCTAATAAAGGTATGGCCAATTTCAGCGCTTAAGTTGTCACTGTCTAACCTAAATAAACGGGTTGTGCCAACAACTTGCTGTGAATGTTTATCAATAATGGCAAATACCACTTGCTCGTTTTGATTAAACTGCGCGCTATGTGTAAACCATTGCTCCAACTTAACTTGAGTTTGTGCGTAATTACTTAATACCCACTGCCAAATTTGTGGATGTTTACCTGCTTGATATAGACCCTCGAGATGTTTGAGTTTAAGTGGCTCTAAGGCAACCTTGTTGGTTTGATGAATTTGCGTTGTGAACATTATAAGCCCCATATTTTGCTATTTATTCATAACAAATGTACGCTTTATTGGTTTATTAAAAACAACCAAAATTTAATTTTTACCTATACCAGTTAGAAAGGTGTTTATGCAGCCACTTAATATAAAGCTCACTAGCCAGAGTAAAGCTAAATACCTGCAAATAGCAGATGCACTTAGGGAGTCGATTATAAAAGGGGACATTCTCGCTGGCAGCAAACTCTGCTCTGCACGCGATATGGCACAAGCATACGGATTAAACCGTCATACAATAATGAATGCCCTACAACTTCTTGTCGCAGAAGGATGGTTGGAATCCTATGAACGATCAGGCTACAGCGTTACCAATACATTGCCTATTCAAAACAGTATAAACACTGCCCAGTCTCAAGCATTGGCTCCTAAGCCGTATCGATTTGCTACCACGCTTACGGTGTCAGAACCTACAATGGACTTAAATCACTATGCTTATAACTTTGCTGGAGGCTTACCCGATTTAACACGCTTTCCCTATAAAGAATTTAAACGCTCTGTAAGTCATGTGTTTAATCATTTAGATACCAGCCAATTTCACTATGGTAATGTGGCTGGGGAGCCTAATTTAAAATCGCAAATTAGTCATTATTTACACAAAGCACGAAACCTAAAAACAGCCGATATTCTTATGTGTAATGGCTCTCAAGAAGCGCTTTTTTTAGTATCAAAAGCCTTTATTAATAAAGGCGATTATGTTGCAACCGAAACCTTAGGTTACCCGCCTGCTCGTAAAGCATTTGCAGCATGTGGCGCGCAGCTTATAGATATAAAACAAGATGATGAAGGGTTGTGTGTTGATGATTTTAAAACTCAGCTCGAACGCTATCCCATTAAACTTCTGTATTTAACGCCACTGCATCAATACCCAACGACTGTGACCTTATCACCCACCCGGCGCTTACAAATTTATCAGCTGTGTTATGCCCATAATGTGATGATTATTGAAGATGACTACGACCATGAATTTCACTACCGTTGCCAGCCTTTGCAACCCATGGCTGCCGATGACCCCGCAGGCGTTGTGATATATCTATCAACGTTTTCAAAAATTATGTTTTCAGCAGCAAGGATTGGCTATATCTGTGCAGCGCCTGGGGTAATCGCACAATTAACCGCATGGAAGCAGCTAATGAACCATAAAAATGATGTGATTATGCAATTAGCTGTCGCACACTGGATGAAAGAAGGTGGTTTTGAACGCCATTTAAAGCGTATGACAAAGCTCTATAAGCAGCGCTATGAAGCGATGGGTGATTATCTAACGCAGCTGCAATTATCAGGCTATCCAATTGAATATATAAAACCCGACGGTGGCATGGCGATGTGGGTTAATTTAAATAAACCGGTGGACCAATTAAAGCAAGTACTGCAAAGTAAAGGCGTGTATGTACAGGTTGAGCCTGAATTTTACTTTAAAGACTCAGAACGCAGCTTAATACCTAAGCAACACAGTTATGTACGTTTAGGATTTGCTGGGCAACCAACTTTGGCGATGCAAGCTGGACTTGAATTGATTGCTGAACACGTTTTCAAATAAAGCTTATTTGCTTAAGCTTTCAGCATCATAAAACATCGGTTTCAATGTGCCACAATTTATAAATTTATAATTGAGCTCACCAGCAGAGGGCACTTCAGTTGAGGTGCTAAACTTTTGTAAACAGGCACCACTTAAATCAACAAACATAATATGATGATAGCTTGGTGGTTGAGTTATTTGGTGAATGTAAATACGCTCGTTATTTTTTAGCGTAACCATGTCGTACTGTTGCCATTTTGAGGCTGGACTTAAATCAGTTAGCTCACGAGTAAATAACTGCTCGCTAAGCTCTATTAATTTATCGCTGTAAACTAAGCTACCTCCTTGTCTATAATCTCCAAGATACACATCTGCGGTAATCGCGACTTCTTCGCCTCGCATTAAGCGTTGAATATTAAACGGCTTTGATTTTACTGTAACTAACTCAGCGTCACGTACTAAATCTAAAAATGGAATATCAGATACATCTACCTTGTACATAACATGCATATCATAAGGAAGCTCAAAGCTTGGAATGTTAATGGCGTATACACTTGAACCCTTATTAACTAATACCATGGCATGCTCTGCTTCATATTTGGGGTTTAATGGCGGAAGTTCTGGTGGCTCTTCGGCATTAGCAAGCGAGCTGGTACAAAATATAATGCTGATGAATAAATATACGAAGTAGGGTAGCCGCATAATAACCTCAATTAATTTATAGATATAAAGTGTAGTATACATTTATAAAAAATTATCTTTAGTTAAATTTTAGTAAGGCTTAAACGTGATACACACTAAAACTTTAGTGTGTATCAGTATATTTAGAGTTAGCTATTATTTAATTGCTTTTTTCACTTCTCGCCAGTCAATAACTTTAAAGTTTTGCGGTTGCAGTGGCATACGGTTATAACCGTCTTGTACTATAAGCATGCCTTCAGGATAACCTGGTAAAGCTTTTGCTGTAACGGTTAAACCGTCAGTTTCACCTACGCCATCAATGCCTTTATCTAGGTTAGCAATCACATTAAACTTACCAGCAAAGCTTAAACTCGGCTGTGTATCATCTGATATATTGTAAAGCACATAGCTATTATCGCCTTGGCTTGATACCACTAAATAGCGCGCATCATTAGCATGATAAATTTCCATACCTTCTACATCTGCCACCAGTTGTTCATTAACACTTTGTAGCTTTACTGCTTTGTTACCAGAGGTAGGCTCTGCGCCGATATACCAAATACCTGCATCTTCTTCACCTGCAAATAATTGGCCTAGTTTATCATCAGCACTACAGCCTTCTGGCTGACTAGGTAGGGTAAATTCTCTGACCAATTCACCTGTTACGGAATTAGCATTACCAGTTAATTTGTATTGTTGAAATAAACCTGATTTATCATTAACAAATACGTAATGGCCAGAATCAGACGAATACATACACATACCGTAAATCTCAGGTAGGTTAGTCGCGACCTCTGTTACATGGTTTAGTTTGTTATCGCCATCAACAGTAAATACGCTAATACTGTTAAGCGTACGGTTGCTGGCAGTGATCCACGTATGGGTTTCGTTGTTTATACCTTGATGTTGGCGCACATCAACGTTATTTAAACGGCCAACATTAAGCGACTGTACTTTGTTGCCAGCAAGGTCATAAACCATCAATCCGCGGCGTTTATCTGTGCCTAAAATTAAGCTGTTTTTAGCATCTTGCTCATTTATCCAAATTGCTGGGTCATCTGCTGCATCACCAAACGCTGCAACCGGTGTGGTTTGTGCGCTGGCATGAAGGTGAGTCATAGCAACTTTGCTATTTGAGACAGAAGGTTGCGCTGCGTAGTTAACGTTTGCTTGAATGTAAGCGCCGGTTTCATCATCAATCAAAACTAGCTGCGCTTGATTGTCATTAATAAAGCTTGCTGCAACAGACTCAATAGTGTGCTCACCTGCCAGTGACCATTGGCTAAGCGTGTCTGTTTGAGCTTGGTAAGCATAAACCAAATTACCATCAGTGGCACTCAGCCATAAAGTACCGTCTTGTGATACTGATAGGGCACCAATCTCACTGTTTAATTCTCCGTATGGCTGTACTAAAGCCACAAGCTGCTTATTGGCATCTGATTCTGCATCAGCATTAATGGCCCACACTCCGAGCTCTGCCTCACCCACATACAGGGTTTTTGTGTCGTCATTTACTGCACAACCTGAAGCCTCAGTGACCGCAGAGAATTCACGTACTGTGATATTTTTAGCTTGGTTTGTTGCTAAATCATATATAACCGTTTCGCTGATCAAGCCGCGAACATCTGGCACAAACGCTGATACAGTCTCGGTATTGCTGTTTTTAAATAAACACACAGCATCAGGTTGAGCTTGAGGTGGGGTAATACGAGTGAGTTCATTTAGCTGCCAAGTTTGGCCATTTTTTGTAAGCTTAAAAATAGCTACGTTGTCTTGGCTTTTATCAAGACTGGCTAATATAAATTGCTGCGCTGATAATTGTTTTAGTGAAATTGACTCAAAGTTACCGGCTAACAGCACACTGCTTTTCTCGTTATCGGCAAGTAATAAGCCCTGGCTTTCGCTCGCCATTAGCCATTGATTATCACCTAGCGCTGCTGCTTGTGAGCCTTGCATGTTTTGTTGTGGGCCAAATAACTTAGCCTCAACAGCCAGCTTTGCTATTTCTGTCGTGTTTTGGGTATCGTCATTACTTGTACAACCGCTAAGCGCAGTTACAAGCACAGCACTTGATAGCACCGCTGAAATTGTATTTAGTTTAAAGTTCATTATTTTATCCTTTACTTATCTATGTGCTTTTCAGTGTTAAAACGTACTTCACCAAGGTGATTAATCGCGCTTACACTGAGAGTTTCGCCATTGATAGAGATACTTAAAAAACCAGGTGTTGCTTCTGCGTAGCGGGTAAATTCACGTTGTTTTACAAACCGCGCTTCGCTGCCACCACCAGAGACAAAGTGAGCCACCTTGCTATTTTTTGGTTGGTTGTATTGCAAGTCGTGCTCGTGCCCTGCGATATAAGCGTGCACGTTATGACGCTCCAAAATAGGTTCTAAAATGTCGCGAAGCCCTTGGTTGCGGCCAAAGCGTTTACCACTTGAATAAAGCGGGTGATGGCCTACCACAATTTTCCATTTTGCGTTACTGCCAGCAAGTTGGGTTTCAAGCCAAGTAAGTTGGGTTTTATAGTCTTGTCCTTGGGTTGAACGGTATTTATCACGGTCTTTATATTCAGGCTGAATTGGGTTGGTATCTAAAAACACCATTAACACTTGCTCGTTGTTTTCAAGCGCAAATGTTTTACTGTAGTACCTTGCAGGTAACTGCCAACGTTGACTTTTTTCGGTGTAGTCAATTTGTGCTTGGGCATTACCCAAGTAATCGTGATTACCTAAAACAACATACCAATCTTCAAATGTGTGCGGGCCATGGTATATGTTCTCAAAGGCTGATTGCCAAAGAGGATCGTTCACACTTGCCACGCCATTTGGGTAAAAGTTATCGCCGGTCGAGACAATAAAATCGGCATCGGTTTGGTACATAGCAATTTCTAGCTGATGAGCCACTTCTTTTTGGTAAAAGTGGCCGTTGTGTCCCCAATCACCAATAACCATAAAGTTAAGGCTATCTGGTAACGTAGTTAACTTGGCAATTTTTTGTTGTTGGTATAGCGCATCTTTATAAATAATGGGCTCGTTTGCACTAAGCGCTGATGAGCTCAGTAGCGCGGCCATTATGAAAGACAATTTAAACATGTTTTAACTCCAAAAAAGCACGCGATGGTTTGCCATTACGTGCTTAAAATGACAATACGTGTGATTAGAATGCGTAACGCAGCATTACTTGAATCACAGGGCCTGCTTCTTCCGATTCAAGCTCGTACTCATCAAATTCACGATTGTTTTGATCATCAAGTGAGTCAAACTTATTGAAAATTTCGTCTTTGCTGGCATCCAGTAAGTTTGAACCTACAAGGCGTAGAGTGATGTCATCCCAGCGCTTTTCAACGAAAAGCTCTAAATCAGCACCGTAAGAGGTTGTCACTTCTTCACCCACGAAGCGTCCGTATGCATCACCTTGGTTACGGTACGTTGCCCCAAATGATGCGCGTAGTGTTGGTAAATCTTGGATAAAGCCAACGTTATAAACATAATCAGACTGGTCGTTAAATTTACGCTTACCAAAACTGTCTTCAACTTCACTGTCGAGCCAAGAGTAATTTAAGAAGATACCTGTATTAGGCATGTTCAAGGCGCTCAGTGGCGTTGATAAATCAAATTCAACACCTTGAACTGTGCCATCACCAGTATTTTGTGGTTGCAGTACAAATGTGCCTTCGCCTTCTGAGCCTTCAACACCGGTACTGGCAATTTCAATAAGGTCGCTAACGTCACGGTAAAATACGTTTACACCTACAACGCCACTTTTACCTAAACGGTATTCGTAACCTAAATCGATACCCCAAGATGATTCTGGTTTAAGGCTTGGGTTGCCTAAAAAGTCATTATCAGCGAGCTCTTCTTCAAGTAGGGCGGGTGTCATGTAGTCAAAGTCAGGGCGACGTAAGCTGCGAGCAACAGAGGCGCTGACTCGTCCGTTATCACTGACGCTGTAACGAAAGTGAGCCGACGGTAAGAAAAAGTCATAATCATTTTCGGCAGTAACGCCTTCATTGGTATCGGTAATGCTTGAGTCAGTTGACTCCCACCGCACCCCCATCTCCCACGAGAACACATCCGCTTCGTGCTTGATTAGCGCAAATAAATCAAAACGATCTTCTTCAAGTTTATTAACACCGCCGTCTACTGGTTCAAATTCGTTGTTAAATTGTGCTAATGACATTGGCGTCTCGCTAAATTGAGCCCATCCAGTCAGTGTTTGCTCACTTTCATCTTCAGCGACAAAAATGGCGGTATCGCGCTCTTTGCCTTGTACAAAAGCACCAAATTGAACTTCTTTCGAGTCACCTACCAGTAAGCTGTGCTGCCATTGTAATGACCACTCTTTATCATCGATATCAACGGTTTCTTCAGCTTCCTCAAACACCATTGGGAGCTCTGACGTATCAAGTTCAACCTCTTGCTCATACACTGATTCTTCAAAGCTGGCATAACCTAACTTAAATTTGCTGGTACCGCCAAGTAGTGGTAATTCATAGCCAGAATTAATGTTGTAGTTGGTTTGATCAATAAACGAAACGTTTGCGTTATCTGAGATTAAATTACCACCCTCAACGACAGAGCCTGAGGTTGCAGTGGGGTCGTCGTATTCAAAAGAGCGCTCATCTTCGGTACGGTCGGTATCAACCCACATAGCGCTAATATCAAACTTGCCGCCGTTATCAAACACCTTTTCAAAGCTGGCATTTAATGATGTGTCATCGCCATCACGAGTATCAGATTGATCTTCACGGTTATCAAAATCGTCTGTTGCATAATTAGGGTTATTTTCAGGGCTATCGCCATAACGTCTGCTTGATTTTTGTTTTGGGTTATAACGACCTTGTAAATTGGCACCTACGAGTAAACGGCCACCTGCAAACTCAGTACCGTAAACGCCCGCAAAGCTTTCTTTTAGTTCGCCGTCATCGTAACGTAAGCCACCAGCGCGAATATAACCGCCGTCTAAGCTGTAGCCATCGCGAAGTACAATATTAAGTGTGCCTGCTATGGCATCGGCAGAGCGGTTGGCACTTGATGAACGAATAATTTCTACACGCTCAATTAATTCTGCTGGAATGCGGTCAACAAAAAATGAGCGATCAGCACCGGCACCCGGTACTTCTTCGCCATTAATAAGTACTTTTGTGTAAGCAGGGCTTAAGCCGCGCATACGAGCGCCGTCAGACTCAAGTACGTCAGATAAAAAAGTCACACTAGGAACACGCTTTAGTGCATCACCGGCGGTAAGTGGCTCAAAACGTTGAAAGTATTCTTGTGAATATTCAAGCGTTGGTGCTAGTTCTTGCGAGCGGTTGCGATAACCAATCTCGCCATAGACCACAAGCTCTTCAGAAACCTTTACTTCAGGTTCCCTTGGCGATGTTTGTTCCTCTGCATTTACGCTAACACTAAATTGGCTCAGTGCTAATGCCGCCACAACAGCATTTAACTTAAATTGTTTCATTGGTTTGCTCCGGTTGTCCTTGGTTTGGTGAGCAAACTAAAAAAAGTTAATGACGCTAATGTGACAGTTTTACAGTTAATTCCTGACAAAACGACAACTTAGCGCTTTTTAAACAGACAGTTGAGCTGTTTAAACACGGCTCCAGCGCACTAAAAATGGTTATTACTAGGTTAAATACTTATAAATTTTAATCTCAATGTCATATCAATGAGCCAAAATGACTCTGCCTAATAAATCAGTACCGCGCTAGCATACGTAATAGTGTAAACCTTAGAAGACTTAAACAATGCGATATAACCCATTTACCAGCCATGCAAAATTAACTAATACCATCATTTTATTATTAGTTATTGCTGTAGCAATATGCGCTTACTTTGGCGAACTTAAGCAATGGCAAGACATTGCGTGGCTCGATATTGTTGGTGAGGGCGGTATTGTGTTGATGACACTCAGTTGGATAGTTGCGTTACTTATTTCACGACCGCCAGGTAAAGTAACTACCTTATTAGTGTTAGGTTTAGGTTTGTTTATGTTCTCAGCCACACTCGATTTACTCGATGAGTGGTTAAAGCAACCTTCACAATTATGGCTCACCTGGTTTGAGTCACTACCAGCGCCGTTTGGTATGTCGCTTACCAGCGCAGGGCTTTATTATTGGCATCAAGAGCAATTTGTTTTAAATCGTCAATTGCGTCGTCGTGAAGCGCATCTTCGCGAACATGAAAAAGTCTGTCCGGTAACAGGGTTATACCGAGTTAACTACTTACATTCACTCATGCAGCAACAACAAACAGAGCAGCAAGGCGGCACTTTAGGTGTTATTGATATTCGTGATTTTGCAAAGTTTAATGCGCAGTTTGGTTTTAGTGAAGGTGATAGGTTACTGCGAGAAATTAGTGATTTATTAGTAATGAATTGCCGGTTAAATGATGTGCTTTGTCGCTATGCTGGCGATTGTTTTATTGTGCTTATGCCGAATACCAGCCAAAGCCAAGCCAAAGAATTACTAGCGCAAATGAAAGCGGCGCTTAACCATTGTGCTTTTAAAGTCGCAAAAAGCAAAGGCGCACAGTTTCAGCATATTTTAACCGCCACCATGGCAATGGATTTAGCGCAAGATCCAGTGCAGCAAACCAGCCAGTTACATCAACAATTACAACAAGAAAAGGCGCTTGTAGGTGCAGCAGTATATTAGCCTAGATGATAAATACCTCAGCGCGGAGGGAATGATCACTGCGCTGGTGGAGCTTGCCCAAGGGCGAGGGATCCCGCTGCATAAATTGCTGCGTGGTACGGGTATTTTTGAGCAAGATTTATATGATCTATCACAGCGCTTTAGTTTATCGCAGTTATTGGCTTTAATTAGCCAGTTTAAAGCCTTAATGAAGAGTAATGATAGTGGCTTTTTACTCGGTCATCAATTGGTTAATGACGTTAGCCCAGCAGTGCAAAGTGTGCGTTTAAGCCCCAGTTTAGGTATGGCTTTAAAGCAATTACAACAAATTAGTACCGTTATTGCCCCTTTATTATTTACCCGTAGGCATATATTTAAAGACGATTTATATCTGTACTTGCAACCGAGTATCGGTATTGACGAGTCATTAAAAAATTATTGCTTTGAAATATACAGCGCTGCGTTAATGAGCTTACTAAAACGAGTATGTAATGTGTATCCACATTGTTATTTTGACTTTACCTGTAAACGCCCTCGGCATATTCAAGAGTATGAGCAGCATTTAGGTTTACGGGTAAGATTTGAACAACCCTATACCCGTTGGCACTTTGATAAACAACTACTTAAGTGCCCAAACCCAGAGGCTAGTCAGCTTAGGTGGCAGCAGTGCATAGCGCAAAGTGAGTTACATAAGAATGTATCACAGTCTTTTGTTGAGGCTGTGTGCCAGCGCATTTACCGTGATAAAAACAACAGCCTTGCTAACAGTGCTGAGCATTTTGCCATGAGCTCTGCTACGTTTAAACGTAAGTTAAAACAACACGGTGTCAGTTACTCTCAATTACAAGATGAGCAAAATAAACTTAAAGCTCTGCATTTACTGGGGGTGTGCCAGCAAGGTAATGAACAAGTGGCTGATCGGCTTGCATTTTATGATATTCCTAACTTTCGCCGAGCATTTAAGCGTTGGACCGGCATTACGCCAAGTCAGTTAAAAATATAATTAAAAACTAGCCGCTTGCTCTATAACAATGCCATGGCGCTTTGCTAGGCGCTGATGATCTCTGTCATAGCCTCCACCAATCACAGTGGCAACAGGAGTATTATTTGCAAGGCAGCGTTTAAGCACTAAGTGATCGCGCTTTTCTATCCCTTGCCAACTAATATCCAGTTTGCCTAAGCCATCCTCTTGCCAAATATCAACGCCAGCATCGTATAAAACAAGATCCGGGTTAAGCTCGTTTAATAAAAATTGCAGCGTATCGTCAACAATACCTAAATATTCAGCGTCTTGCATATTATTAGCTAAACCAATATCTAAATCGCTAGGGGACTTTCTAAATGGGAAGTTTTTTTCACAGTGTATTGAACAGGTAAACGCATAAGGTTGATGAGCCAGCATAGCTGCGGTGCCATCGCCTTGGTGAACATCTAAATCAAAAATCAGTACGTTGGTAACTTCCCGGTTTTGAATTAACGTTTGTGCGGTAAAAGCTAAATCGTTCACCATACAAAAACCCGAGCCAAAATCACTGTGGGCATGATGAGTGCCGCCCGCTAAATGGCACGCAAGCCCATTTTCAAGTGCTAAACGCGCGGTTTGCAGTGTTCCCAACGGAGCGGTAAATGTGCGGTTCATTAGTGCTTGTGACCAAGGCAACCCAATACGGCGCATGGCTCTTTCATCTAGGCGGTTATGCCATAAATCGTGAATGTAGTTTTCACAATGTACTATTTCTAGCTCTTCTACACTACCATGTGGTGGTTCTGTGATATTACTGCCAGCAAGTCCAAGGGTTTTAACATGCTGGTGTAGCTGAGCAAATTTACTCATTACAAAGCGATGCTTGGGATCAAAACTAAACGAGTAGTTAGGATGATAAACTAAAGGTAGATTGGGGTTTAAACTCATATCTGCGTCGTTTAATTATTTTTGGTTATGGTAATCAACTTCACGCAGTGCGTCTATTTATGTTTGGTGAATAAGCGTTTCAAGCTCGCGGTGTAATAATGTTTCATCAGCAAGGTTTAGCTCAACTAAACGCTTTAAATGCGTGATACTGTCTATATCAATACTATGGCATTTAAGACCAATATGGTTTTCTTCTATGTGACGAATAACCACCGGCATTTTTATTTCAATATCGCTTTGTGGCAAAGTAAAACGTAGTACTGCTTCGTCATTTTTGTTCCCAGTAAATGCATCGCTTTTAGTAATAAGCGCACCATGTAAAGAGATATCTAATAGAGTGCATTCATACTGGCTGCTAGCCATAACTAATTGCGCTGCAGTAGAGAACATAATACGAGAAAATTGCCGACGGTTTTGCATAATAATCTTATAAAGCTGTTATTTATAATAAGCATAGCTGGTAATGCCCAACACGCCAATTTGCTTAAAGATAAAAATAGCTCGCATAAAAAAGCCCCGCATTAAATGCAGGGCTTTTAACTTATTCACTGTGGCTGTTAGCCAATTTTTTTATACTTTATGCGCTTAGGCTGTGCAGCTTCTGCGCCAAGAGTCTTTTTAAGCCACTCTTCGTATTCAGTGTAGTTACCATCAAAGAAGTTAATTTGGCCTTCGTCGCGGTAATCTAAAATGTGTGTAGCAATACGGTCAAGGAACCAACGGTCATGCGAGATACACATTACACAACCTGGGAATTCTAAAATAGCATTCTCAAGAGCACGTAATGTTTCAACGTCCAAGTCATTGGTTGGCTCATCTAGAAGTACCACGTTGCCGCCTGCTTTTAACAGTTTAGCTAGATGTAAACGGTTGCGCTCACCGCCAGATAAGTCTTTAACAAACTTTTGCTGATCGTTACCTTTAAAGTTAAAACGGCTAACGTAAGCACGGCTTGGGAACTCAAAGTTACCAATTTTTAGTACATCTTGGCCGTCAGAGATTTCTTGGAATACCGTTTTGCTTTCGTCCATGTTGCCACGGAACTGATCAACAGTTGCCAGTTCTACTGTTTCACCAATGCTGATATTACCGCTATCTGGCTGTTCTTCACCGCTTAACATTTTAAATAGCGTTGATTTACCTGCACCATTGGCGCCAATAATACCCACAATAGCGCCCTTAGGCATGCTAAAGCTTAAGTCATCAATTAAAACGCGGTCGCCAAAGCTTTTACGTAAGTTGTTTACTTCTAATACTTGGTCACCTAAACGTGGGCCAGGTGGAATAAACAATTCGTTAGTTTCGTTACGTTTTTGATAATCAGACTGTTGTAGTTCGCTAAACTGTGCCATACGTGCTTTTGACTTAGCTTGACGACCTTTAGGGTTTGAACGAACCCATTCAAGTTCCTGTGCAATCGACTTTTGACGTGCTTTTTCAGATTTTTGCTCTTGTTGTAAGCGGGCATCTTTTTGCTCAAGCCAAGACGAGTAGTTACCTTCCCACGGAATACCTTCACCACGGTCAAGCTCTAAAATCCAACCTGCTACATTATCAAGGAAGTAACGGTCATGCGTTACTGCCACAACAGTGCCTTCGTAGTCATGTAAGAAGCGCTCTAGCCATGCAACCGACTCAGCATCTAAGTGGTTAGTTGGTTCATCGAGAATCAGCATGTCTGGTTTTTCAAGTAACAAACGACAAATAGCAACACGACGGCGCTCACCACCCGATAGGTGCTCAATTTTAGCATCCCACTCAGGTAAACGAAGTGCATCGGCAGCACGCTCTAATACGTTATCGATATTATGACCATCGTGCGCTTGAATAACCGCTTCTAATTCACCTTGCTCTTTAGCCAATGCGTCAAAATCAGCGCCTTCCATTGCGTATTCGTTATACACTTCGTCAAGGCGGTTAAGGGCATGTTTTACTTCACCTACAGCTTCTTCAACAATTTCACGAACTGTTTTGCTTTCGTCTAAAACAGGCTCTTGCGGTAAGTAACCAATTTTAGTGCCTGGTTGAGGGCGAGCTTCACCTTCAAACTCTTCATCAACACCCGCCATAATGCGAAGTAGTGATGATTTACCAGAACCATTTAAACCTAGCACACCAATTTTTGCGCCTGGGAAAAAATGCAACGAAATATCTTTTAAGATAGTGCGTTTTGGTGGCACAACCTTAGATACTCGACTCATCGAGAATATAAACTTATCAGGTAAAACCATGGAAGAAGCCTTCAAATAATAATAAAAATTTCAATGCTGTATTGTAGTGGCTCACAGGTGAAACAGTCAACGAATGGCACTGTTTTAAAGTACATATTCAATTTATACAAACCGCGTGAATAAATTTAATTTAGACATCTATACATCTAGAGGTTGATATTTTTGGCATTCTGTTCATAATGAGAGCGTATTAACTCTCGGTTTTTATGAGCAGGAGCTTTAAGAATGCCAATTACAGTAGAAGACGAATTGCCAGCTATTGCACGTTTACGTCATGAAAACGTGTTTGTAATGCCAAAAACGCGTGCAAAAACCCAAGAAATACGCCCTATGCGTTTGGCTATTCTTAATCTTATGCCTAATAAAGTAGAAACCGAAGTACAGTTTATTCGCTTGTTGGCTAACTCTCCGCTGCAAGTAAATGTTGAGCTATTGCGCCTTGATACGCACCGCAGTAGTAGCAACTCAGAGCAACACTTAGATACTTTTTATCGTTATTTCTCAGAAGTAAAAAACAACAACTACGATGCACTGTTAATTACCGGTGCACCGCTCGCACATTTAGAGTATGAAGAAGTAGCGTATTGGGAAGAGCTCAAAGTAATTATTGATTGGGCCGAGCAACATGTAACTTCTACCTTGTTTTCGTGCTGGGCTGCCCACGCGGCCTTATACCACCGTTATAATTTAAAGCGCGATTTAAAAGACAATAAACTCTGCGGGGTGTTTACCCACCAATGCTACTTTGCCCATGGTGCACTTACCCGCGGCTTTGACGATACCTTTTTAGTACCCCACTCACGCTATGGCCACATAGATATTAATAAAATAAACGCCTGTGAAGAGCTGGTGGTATTAGCGGGCTCTGAACGAGTAGGGGCGTATTTACTTAAAAATAAATCGGGCAGCCAAGTGTTTATTACCGGCCACCCCGAATACGATGCCGACAGTTTAAAAGCCGAATATGAGCGCGATTTACAAAAAAGCCCCGATGCGCCAAAGCCTGAAAACTATTTTCCTGATGACGATGCCAGCAAACAACCGTCTAAAACATGGCAAAGCCACGCGTTTTTACTGTTTTCAAACTGGTTAAATTATTACGTTTACCAAACCACACCCTATGATATTAACTTAGTTAGCCAAGACGTAAGGACTAACAACTATGCCGAATAATCCTCAAAACAATAAGCATGAACAGCTGAGTGATGCGCTCAAACAGCGCATTTTAATTTTAGATGGTGCAATGGGAACCATGATCCAAGCGCATAAGCTTGAAGAGCAAGACTACCGTGGTGAACGTTTTAAAGATTGGCACGTGCTTATTAAAGGTAATAACGATTTATTAAGCCTAACCAAGCCTGAAATTATTACTGATATACACCGCAGCTTTTTAGCCGCCGGTGCCGATATTATCGAAACCAACACCTTTAACTCGACCACCATTTCGATGGAAGATTACGACATGGCGAGTATAAGCCGTGAAGTTAATTTAGAGTCAGCTAAGTTAGCCCGTGCTGTATGTGATGAATTTAGCGCTAAAACCCCAGAAAAACCGCGCTATGTAGCGGGTGTTTTAGGGCCAACATCTAAAACCTGTTCGTTATCTCCGGATGTAAACGACCCAGGCTATCGTAATATTACCTTTGATAAGTTAGTGACTGCGTATGTGGAGTCGACCCTTGCACTTATGGAAGGCGGTGTAGATATTATTTTAATCGAAACAATATTCGATACGCTTAATGCAAAAGCCGCCTCATTCGCGGTAGAAGAAGCGTTTGAACAAGCAGGGCGTACATTACCAGTGATGATATCAGGCACTATCACCGACGCCTCAGGCCGCACGCTTTCAGGGCAAACCACCGAAGCATTTTATAACTCTATTCGCCATATTAAGCCGCTTTCAATTGGCTTAAATTGCGCGCTAGGGCCAGATTTACTACGCCAATACGTTGAAGAGCTATCACGCGTGTGCGAAACCTTTGTTTCTGTTCACCCTAATGCGGGCTTACCCAATGAGTTCGGAGAATACGATTTAGAAGCAGACGACATGGCAAAAGAGATCATAGATTGGGGTAAATCGGGCTTTATTAATATTGTTGGCGGTTGCTGCGGCACTACGCCTGCGCACATTCGTGCCTTTGCCAAAGGGCTTGAAGGCACAGCACCACGAAAATTACCAGAGCTTGAAGTGCGTATGCGTTTATCAGGCCTAGAAGCCTGTAACTTAAATTAAGGAGCCGCCAATGACCCAACAAATTGCAGTATTTACCAATGTCGGCGAGCGTACTAACGTAACTGGCTCGGCCATGTTTAAACGTTTGATCATGGAAGAAGACTACGAGACCGCTCTTAATGTGGCCCGCGAACAAGTAGAAAATGGCGCACAGGTTATTGATATCAACATGGACGAAGCCATGCTGGACTCAAAAGCGGCCATGGTTAAGTTTTTAAACTTAATTGCCTCAGAGCCTGATATTTCTAAAGTACCTATAATGGTCGACTCCTCAAAGTGGGAAGTTATAGAAGCAGGCTTAAAGTGTATTCAAGGCAAGGCCATTGTTAACTCCATTTCACTTAAAGAGGGTGAAGAGCCGTTTATTCGCCAAGCTAAAATTATAAAACGCTTTGGCGCCGCCGCTGTTGTGATGGCGTTTGATACCGAAGGTCAAGCCGATACCGCCGATCGTAAGTTTGAAATTTGTGAGCGCAGCTACCGTATTTTGGTCGACGAAATTGGCTTCCCGCCAGAAGACATTATATTCGACCCCAATATATTTGCCGTTGCCACCGGCATAGAAGAGCACGACAACTACGCCGTAGAATTTATTGAAGGCACCCGCCGTATTAAGCAAAATTTACCGCACTGTAAAGTGTCGGGTGGGGTGTCAAACGTATCGTTCTCGTTTAGAGGTAATAACCCAGTACGCGAAGCGATTCACTCGGTGTTTTTATACCATGCTATAAAAGCGGGTATGGATATGGGCATAGTAAACGCAGGGCAACTTGCTGTTTACGACGACATCCCCGAGGAACTTCGCAAAGCCGTAGAAGATGTAATTCTTAACACCGACCCCGGTGCTGGCGAGCGCCTTGTTGAACTTGCGCCTAAATACTCAGGCATGGCACAAGCTGAGCGGGTAGAAGATTTAGAATGGCGCACTTGGTCGGTTGAGAAGCGCTTAGAGCACGCCCTTGTAAAAGGCATAACCACCTTTATAGATGAAGATACAGAAGAGTGCCGTGCTGGCGCCGATAAACCTATTCACGTCATTGAAGGGCCACTTATGGATGGCATGAACGTGGTTGGGGATTTATTTGGTGCCGGTAAAATGTTTTTACCCCAAGTGGTTAAATCGGCTCGGGTAATGAAACGCGCGGTCGCCTACCTCGACCCATTCATTGAAGCCGAAAAAGAGGAAGGCGCCACCAATGGTAAAATTGTTATGGCTACCGTAAAAGGTGACGTGCATGACATAGGTAAAAACATTGTTGGCGTAGTACTACAATGTAATAACTACGAAGTAATCGACTTAGGCGTAATGGTACCTGCCGAAAAAATACTGCAAACAGCAATTGACGAAAAAGCCGATATTATAGGCCTTTCGGGCTTAATTACTCCATCGCTTGATGAAATGGTACACGTTGCCAAAGAAATGAAACGTCGTGGCTTTGAGCTACCGTTAATGATTGGTGGGGCAACCACCTCAAAAGCGCATACCGCAGTTAAAATAGAGCCGCAGTACGACAAAGGCGTGGTGTATGTAAATAACGCCAGCCGCGCCGTGGGTGTGGTGTCTAACTTATTATCAAAAGAGCATAAAGCAGAATTTTTAGCTAAAACCACCGCCGAGTACGACAAAGTACGCGAACAACAAGCACGCAAAAAGCCGCGCTCAAAACCGGTTACCATACAGCGCGCCCGTGATAATGCAGCACAGCTTGATTGGGATAACTACACCCCACCCGTGCCTAAAAAGCTGGGCGTGACTGAGTTTAAAAATGTATCAATCGCGACTTTACGCAAATACATAGACTGGACGCCGTACTTTATGACCTGGTCAATCGCCGGTAAATATCCGCGCATAATGACCGACGAAGTAGTGGGCGAACAAGCACAAAGCTTGTTTAAAGACGCCAACGACATGCTCGATGAACTTGAAAAGTCAGGCAGTTTACAGCCATTAGGTGTTATTGGTTTATTCCCAGCTAACCGTGTGGGCGATGATATAGAAATTTACACCGACGAAACGCGCAAAGAGCTATTAACTACCTCGTGCCATTTGCGCCAGCAAACCGAAAAAACCGACTTTGCTAATTACTGTTTAGCCGATTACATTGCGCCAAAAGGCACGCCTGATTACTTTGGTGCGTTTGCGGTAACAGGTGGCTTAGAAGAAGACGACCTCGCCAATGCGTTCGACGCACAGCAAGACGACTACAATAAAATAATGATAAAAGCGGTTGCTGATAGGCTCGCAGAAGCCTTTGCCGAATACCTGCACGAACAAGTGCGTAAAGAGTATTGGGGATATGCACCTAATGAAAACCTGCCTAACGATGAACTCATTCGCGAAAACTACCAAGGTATTCGCCCAGCACCGGGTTACCCAGCGTGCCCAGAGCACACCGAGAAAAAGAAAATTTGGCAACTACTCGATACTGAAAAACGCATTGGTATGCAGCTCACCAGCTCGTACGCCATGTGGCCAGGTGCTGCGGTATCAGGTTGGTACTTTTCACACCCACAAGCGAAATACTACGCGGTAGCAGCAGTACAGAAGGATCAGGTAGAAGACTACGCCAAGCGAACGAGTATGACGCTCGCAGAAGCCGAAAGGTGGTTATCGCCTAACTTGGGGTATGAGCCAGAATAAAAGAGCAGCGGTCAAAAGTTGAAGCGGTCAGTTTTTAGCTGTCAGCTATCAGTAAAACAAAAACGAGCCGATTTAGGCTCGTTTTTTGTGAGGCACTTAAAGTAGTAATAAAAGTCTGTTGGACTTTTTTGTAGTAGAGTAGTTAACATAATTAGATAGTTAAAAGGACTTCTCAATTTATGAATAAACAAATACCAGCACCTCTTATATCAATTCTAGCCGATGCAATCTCCTCTCTAGAGACTCATGCTACGATGGATTCTCTTTTTTTGTACTCTAACGCGCCAGGCGAACCTCCTGAAGGTTCTAAATCTTCTAAAGCACAGACGTGGCTAAGAAGAATAAATAATAAATCTGATAACCCGATATCCGTAGTTGCTAAATTAATTGAAAACTATATGGAGAATCCTGAATTTCAAAATGAATTCAGTGAGATAATGTTTCAAAAAGTTGAGAATACGGCCTATAAATATGTACAAAAGATAAAACAGTGCCTCTCTAGTTACAACTTAGAATATAGAATAGGTGGTTTCATTCAGGAAGGTGCAAGTGCTCCATCGCAATCGCTATCAGCGTTAATAAAAAATAGAGATTTACCAGCAATTAATGCTGAGTTCGAGCGTGCAATGGATAATATAACAAGTGATCCCCGAGAAGCTGTATTAGCAGCGTGCAATATATTAGAAGCTATTTGTAAAACGTTTATAGAAGATGAAGGTTTAACTATGCCTGCTAAAAAAGATTTACAAGGTGTTTGGAAAGTAATTAAGGGCGAGCTGGGTTTTGATATTGGCCTTATCCAAGATAAAGATTTAATACAAATATTAAGTGGGCTGTTCTCAACAGTTAGTGGTATTGGTGCACTGCGCACACATGCTAGTGCTGCGCATGCCGAAGGTCGGACTAGATATAATATTAAGCCTAGACATGCCCGGTTGGCTGTTCATGCAGCACATACCGCAAGTATTTTTATAATCGAAAGTTGGGATGAGAAGAAGAGTAACTCCAATACTTGAGTTGATTCTTTGAGATTTTTTGTTTTTAACTTTTACCGAAATCTTCTTTATTAGTAATACTCTTAAATAAAGGACTACACTTGAAGTTTCTAAATTACGTTATATTGAGCTTGGCTTTTTTATTCAATATGCAGAGTTTTGCGCTTGATCAAAAGTATCATGAGAGTGTTTTACCTGTTATTGCTGCTTTTAAAGCACATGATAAAACTGCTATTGCTGCGCATATTCGCTACCCTTTAAAAAGGCAGTATCCACTTCCTGATATTAAAAATGAAGCTGAGTTTATTAACCGCTTTGATGAAGTGTTTGACGATGAACTTGTTGCCGTTATTGGTAGCTCTAATATTAATACCGATTGGGATAGCGTAGGTTGGCGCGGCATTATGCTCAATAACGGCGTAATGTGGGTAGACACAGACGGCAAAGTTATTGCTGTGAATACACAAAATAGCACTGAGCAAGCACATGCAGAAAAGTTAATCGCTCAAAATAAACAATCACTCCATTCAAGTATTAAAACCTTTCAAAAACCAATACTTGATTGGGACACAGCAAAATACCGAGTTCGTGTTGATGATTTAGGCGATGGAAACTTCCGTTATGCGTCGTGGAGCATTGATAAAAGCCCAAGCGATAAGCCTGATATCGTTTTAATTAATGGTGATATTACCTTTGAAGGTAGTGGCGGCAATCATCACTATACGTTTAAAAACGGACGTTATAGTTACGTATTGCAAGTAACGGTAATTGGTTGTGATACCTCACCACCAGGTTGGCTTGAAGTATATAAAGACGAAAAGTTGTTATTGTCTGACGCTGTGATCAGTGCAGTTAATAAAGCTAATTAAGTTTCTAGTGAAGAGCTGTTATTTTTAACTTACTGTGAAACGTAAACTGCGATCGAGAGAGGGAACTAGCTATGAAAACAATCGGTATGTTAGGAGGCATGAGTTGGGAGTCAACAGCCAGCTATTACAAAGCTTTAAACGAAGGCGTTAAAAACTCATTGGGTGGACTACATAGTGCTAAAATTTGTATGGTGAGCGTCGATTTTGCAAAAATTGAAGCACTACAGCATCAAGGCGATTGGCATCAAACAGCTAAGTTACTCACCAAGGCAGCTAAATCTGTAGAGGGTGGTGGTGCCGACTTTTTACTTATTTGTACCAACACTATGCATAAAGTGGCCGATGAGATTGCCAGTAATATTACCATTCCTATTTTGCACATCGCCGATGCCACCGCCGAGCAATTAAAGCACGATGGCATTACGCGAGTAGGGTTATTGGGCACGCAATTTACAATGGAGCAAAACTTTTACAAAGAGCGTTTAACCGATAAGCATAACATTGAGGTATTAATACCTGAGCCTAATGAGCGAAAGCGTGTGCACGAGGTTATTTATTCGCAGTTATGCCAAGGGATTATTGATGACGATTCGCGAGCCGATTATGTGCGTATTATAGAGCGATTATTTGAGCAAGGCGCGCAGGCCATCATTTTAGGTTGTACTGAAATCGCCTTGTTGGTAAAGCCACAACATACGCAGGTTCCGCTTTACGATACCACCAAAATACATGCCGAGGCAGCAGTGAAGTTAGCGCTGGCAAAATAGTTAAGCTTGAGATAACAAAAAACCGCCAATTGGCGGTTTTTTATTAGCAAGTAAAGCTGTTAACACGCTTTATATTAATGACCTTTCTCAAAGTCATTTACTTCGCTCTCGGCTTCATCTTTGGATTTACCGTATTTTTGCTGAATTTTACCAACAAGCTCGGTACGGCTACCCTCAATTTTATCTAAATCATCGTTGGTAAGATCGCCCCATTTTTGTTGCGCTTTACCTTTAAGTTCTTTCCAGTTTCCTTCGATACGATCGCTATTCATAATTAGCTCCTTATTAAGAGTGATGATTTTTCATTTTAAAAGCGTTACTAATAAAATGATTTTTAACGTTCACTTATATAGGTGCAAAGCCTATACCAGAAAGTGAAATGTTTAATTTCATTTATATATCAACTGGTTATGGTTTTTTTGATACATAAGGTTTTTTAGCTGGTGGCGAGTTTTATAAAAATTCTGCAGGGTGGCTTGTAATTATTTCAGGGACTGTTACTTCAGGGCTGTTACTTCAAGGGGGATTATTGCAAGTACACTGTGCTGGTTTTTTATAAGTACAATAAAAAAGCGAGCTATTAAAGCTCGCTTTGCTGTTTAATAAAGGAATTAATGTCTAAAGCTTGGCATTAGCGCAGGAATGCCTGGTAGCATACCTACCAGTGCCATTACACCGGTTAATAATACAAACATTATAAGTGGGATGACCCAGCGACTCATTCGCGATAAATCAGCACTTCTTTCTTTACAGCCAATAAGGCCCAAGTTATCAAGTAGCATAGTTAGTGACCAACCAAATGCAGGGTTTACTAGGCTTGATGCAAACACCACAATGGCGGCTGATTGGGTGGTTTTACCTTCACGGGTCATTTCCATACCCGCTTCAAGTAGTGGAATAAACACCCCTACAATTAATGCAACACACAATACTGGCTGCCAAATAGCTAAGTCCATTGGATAGCCCCAAACACCCGCGATAATACAAAATAACGCAGTTAAAATTGCGCCTGCAGGAATAGGGCGTTTTGCAATAGCTGCAGGAACAATGTAAGTGCCCCAAGATGACGCAAAGTTAGCACCGCCTAATAGCGAGCCAAAGGTTTGTCTTGTTGATGCGCTAAGCATGGTATCGTCAATATTCATTTGTACTTTTTCAGTACGCTCTGGGTAACTAATTTTTTGAAATACTTGATGGCCTAAAAAGTCAGGCGACCACATAGCAACTGCTAAAACTGCAAAAGGAAGTACAACTACAAAGCTTTCTGCTGTTGGTAAGCCAAGCATCCAGCCGGTGTTTTCGCCCCACCAGTACATAGGGTTCATGTTTGGTAAGCCCGGTGCAGTATGAAACTCAAACGGTGCACCCAATGCAAAAGCAGTAAAACCACCAATTAAACAGCTCAGTGGCACGGCTAACCAGCGTTTTTTGTAATGCTCCAATAAAGCATAAAGTAAAATTGTGGCTAAGATTACAATAAAGGCAATATGGGTCATTTGAATTTCTTCAGCCCATGCAAACAGCTTTTTAACTTGTGAAATGGTACCCACAAAGCCTAAATAAAGAAGTAAGCCACCACACACTCCTTTACTGGTGAGCTTGGCCATGAGACTGCCGCCTTTACTAAATGCTAATATCAATCCAAAGGCTCCTATGAGCAAACCAAAGGCCATAGGGTGTCCGCCTGCGGCAACCACAATAGGAATTAATGGAATGAGTGGGCCATGAGTACCCGCTAAGTTAGCGGTCGGTAAAATAAAGCCAGAAAATAGTAAAATAAATAACGAAACAATTAAAAGTTCGTAGCGTACGTTTTCAAGTACAAAGTCATCACTTAAGCCTAAAGGGCCTGCAAACGTGGCAGCAATGGCTGCAACCATCACAACTTTACCTATAGTTGCGGCCATCGCTGGAATGGTGTCTTCAAATTCAAAGCGATAATCTCTAAACGGTAAATTTGGACGCCAGCGTTTTGGCTGCATAATTTGCAGCTCGTGCTCTAGGTAAGCGTCGCGGCTTTCAAACTCAGAGCTTGGCTTATGAAGATTTTCATAGCTATCGGACACGGTTTGAGTATCCGCTCCTGATATAGCATCAGATGAATTATCATCTAGCGGCTTGGTGGTCATGACTTCTCCTGCAACTTAGTTGCTAACTCAAAATAAAAATACAGCTTTTACAAAGCAAATGAACGTTGAGTGCGCAGGGTAAAACAGCTTGCTACAGATTGTAATTAGGCAAAAGGTCGTGCATAGCCCAGTTTAACGCTTTGTAAGTGTTAACAAAAATAGCAAAGGGATGTGTTGTAACTGGCTTGTTAAATTTAAAAGGTCTTTAAATTCAGTGGTTTATTGTTTTGTTTTTACAGTGTGATCTTGTCATGCAGAATAGCGAAAAGGTCATAAAATCAGCAGATTCAGCAGCAATCATTCTTTAGTCTAATAAAGGTGACGTTAGCCGCTATTTGCTTATTATAAATACAATTAGCCGCAAAGTTGCACAAAAGCTAATAATACTAAGTTTTAGCGAAACAACTATTTTTGGACTCAAGATAGGGTTTTAAAGGTAATAATAGGAGTAAAGTGAAAATATAGCGCAAAGTGACTAAACAAGAAAATGCCTTTATGTAACGTATTTATAAAGGCATTTCTGGGTAAGCTTGTTTGTTTTCACCGCCAGTTAAGCGCTGTAATAACCGACGTTGGCTTGAAAGTAATTGCCCTGAGCGTTCATTCATTATTTTGCAGGTTTTAGTTTTTAGCTCAAGCTGATGCAATAGCTTAGTAGTAAGGGTGTTTATATCAACAGGTAGAAGCGCGGTTAATTGTGCTAAACCTTCTTTGCCACCTTGCAAGCCTAAACTCACCAAAAAGCCATCGCGCTGGTTGTGCGATTCATTTAAGCTTTCTAAAAAGCCGAGCATTTTTTTATTATGTGTTTCTAGCTGCACATTACGTTGGCTTAGCAATTCGTATTGCGTTTCAAGTAATTCAATTAAAGCGTCTAGCTTAGTAATGTCTTGTTGCAGACTTACAATATACTCTTTTACAGTTTTCATTTTTTATGAAGTTCAACCATAGCGTTAACGGTTTCATCAATATTAATTTTAAATTCACCACTGGCAATTGCCGCTTTCATTTGGGCTACTTTATCCATATCAACGTCTGGCTTTGCAGCTAAATCTTGAAATGTTGAGTCTATTGATTTACTTAATGCACTCACTGAATTTACTTGCTCTTGTTTAGCCGCTACAGGTTGTTGCTCTGGTTTTGCATCCAGTGATGAACGCTGGTTTGTTTTTTGGCTTTGTTCAACCGCAGTGGTTGTTATTGCGCTTATATTCATTGTTTGTTACCTAATTCGTTTATCGAATTTATATTGCTTAGTTTATATCAGCGACCAAGTACAAGCATTACTTAACTTTTATTTCGACATTTTTTAAAACGCGGCTTCTGCCACACCTTGCGCAATTACTCTTCCCTGAACTACTTTTTTTGATGATAAATTTTTTACATTAATAACCTCACCAAGCTGGCCATCTTCAAGAGCGATGGCTTTAACATTGGCTGAGAAAGTTGCGGTCGTTATTTGTAGTGAAATATGCTCATTTTTATTGATTAAATACTGCTTTTCTAGGTATCGGTTGGAGATCACTGTGCCTTTATCAATTTCGCGTTTAACGGTGAGTCCAACTAGCTGGTCAATACTTGTTTCGCCTTGGTGGCGGTGCTTACCTAAATCCACGCCTTTATATTCTAAGTCTTGCTTATTAAGCACTTTACCTCGGTTTAAAGTGTGCTTGGCAGCTACTAGGTTTATCCACACACTTACTTTGGCACTGGCTCTAAAACGCCAAGCAGGCGATGGGCAAGATACAGAAATACTCACCCTGCCTGCAGGTGGCGTGTGATTTTGTGAGCGAGTGATTTGCAATTCATCACAGCTTAAATTTTCGCTGCCTTTAGGAATAAATAATTCTATATCTTGTCGCTGACTTTGCGAATTAACTGAGCGCAAATAGCTCTTAATTTCACTGTGCAAAAACTGCCGAATTTCTTTATCAAAATTAATGGGGATGGCCATAGCATGAGCTGGCAGAAGTCCAATAGTTAAAAGTAAGCGGAAAAGCCAACGCTTCCCTTGGGGAAGTTTAGCTTCCGTGTGTTGGGCTGTTTTTTGCTCTTTTTTTATGTAAGTCATTGAAAAAATATACTTTTAAAAGTTGGCATAAAGGTTGTTATACACAAGGTAGAAAGTGTATGCGAAGCGCGAAAGCATACAAGAAACAAAAATTAGAGGCAACAATGGAACTATTTGATAAAGCGTTAGGTGTTCACCCTTTTTCAATGAAATTAAGGTTAGACAGAGCAGAAGTCATTGCCAGTAACTTGGCTAATGTTGACACGCCTGGGTTTAAATCTCGAGATGTAGATTACCGTCAAATTATGCAAAGTGTTTCATCCAGTTTTTCGCAAAACAGAGATGTTGATTTTGCTGGTGTACAAACGGATGAACTTAAATATCGCGTTCCTTATCAACCATCAAGTGATGGCAACACTGTTGAGTTAAATATTGAGCAAGCAAAATTTGCCAGCAACAGTATGGATTTTCAAACCAGTTTGACCTTCTTAAATATGAAAATAAATGGCTTACATAAAGTTATTTCAGGGAAATCATAATGTCTTTTAATTCAATTTATGACGCTAGCGGCAGCGCCATGCGCGCTCAAGTTATTCGCCTCGATACCATTGCATCTAACCTAGCCAATGCCGATACCGCAGCCGGTTCAGAAGCCGACGCTTACAAGGCACTTAAACCAGTATTTTCTGCTTTGTACAAACAAACACAAGACAGCCAATCAATTTCAGCCTCGGTTGATGTATTAGGGATCACTGAGTCAAATCGTGCGGTAGAGCAGCGCTACGAGCCAAATAATCCAATTGCTAACAACGATGGTTATGTATTTTACTCCAACGTAAATGCACTTGAAGAAATGGCCGACATGATGTCTGCAAGTCGTAGCTACCAAACATCTGTTGAAGTTATGGGGCGTGTAAATAGCATGCAGCAAAGCATTCTTAAGTTAGGACAATAATTTTATGCAAGTTAATTCAGCCGTTCCAAGCGCAGCCGACGGGGCAAAAAACACTACGAATATTGCCGGTAATAGCTCAGCAGATGAAATGTCGACCATGTTTTTAGAGTTACTTGTTGCGCAAATTAGTAATCAAAATCCATTACAACCTATGGACGGCACTCAATATGTGAGCCAGCTTGCGGAGTTTTCTAATGTTGAGTCGTTACAAAGCATTCGCCAAAACACCGCCGATGGTTTGGATTATGTGAGCAGCTTAGCGGTGCTTGAAGCCACTAATATGGTTGGCCAAACGGTTGATGTACAAGCAAGCAGTATTGCTCTTGAACAAGATGGCAGTGTCTCTGGCATGGTTAATTTAGGGGAAGCGGCAGACTCTGTCACTGTGCAACTTTATAACCAAGATGGTGAATTAGTTGAAGAAAAACAACTGCCTTATTCTGGAGTCGGTTCATTGCGTTTTGAATTTGAAAACCAAGAAGCCGGTGCGTATGCAGTGAGAGCGTATGCCACTACTGAAGAGGTACCAAAGCAGCTTGATACTTGGCTAAGTGGTGAGGTTGAGCGTGTTTCTGTAGGTAAATCGTTAGAAGATATTTTATTACAAGTCGATGGTTTGGGTAATTTTGGTATCACTGAAATTAATCAAGTGGCATAAATAAGAGGAATAAATAATATGTCTATGTTCAATATAGGATTAAGTGGTCTTAAAAGTACCCAAACAGGATTAGAAGTAACCAGTAATAATATTGCTAACTCGGGTACTGCTGGTTATAAAAATAACACCGCAGAATTTGCCGCGGTTTATAACGGCAGTCAACGCGGCGGCGTTAAAGTTGCCAATGTTAAAGAAGATTTTGTCACCGGTGGTGAAATTGTGCGCACCGGTAATGCGCTGGATATTGCTATTGATGGCCAAGGTTTTTTTGCCATATCAGAAAACGGCCGTACGGCTTACACCCAAGCAGGCCAGTTTCAGTTAGATAACGACTTAAATATTGTTAATGCCAACGGCGGCAAACTGCAAGGTTTTGGCGTGTCTCAGGTTGATGGTGGTGATCCGACAATTGTACCGGGTGTATTAACCGATTTAAAAATTGAAGCCTCAAACATAGAAGCACAAGCCAGTACCAATATTAACTTTAACGGTAACTTAAGTTCTTCTAGCGACGTGATTGCTTATCCTACAGCTCCAGCGGTATTTGATCCTAAAGATGGTAGCCAATATAACTTTTCTCAATCTACCGAAGTATTCGACTCCTTAGGTAACAGCCATGTAATGACCCAGTATTTTAACCATACGGGTAGCAACGAATGGCAAGCGATGTTTTTCTTAGATGGTAAACCCCTTACTCAAGCTCAGCTTTCAGCGCTTGGTGCGACGACAGGTACTCAAGCTATTGATGATGGTGCGGGTGGTTCAATTAACGCCGGTACCATTACACTTAACTTTGATACCGATGGCCAAATGGTGCCGTTTTCAGGCGACTTAACGGCGGTTGATTTAGAGGTACCTATTACTTCAACGCCAGGTAATGCAGAAATAACCAGTGGCGCAGCAGCATTAAATATCGCGCTTAAATTCGATGGTACAACGCAGTTTGGTTCAAGTTTCAGTGTTAACGAAAACGATGCCAACGGCTATACCTCAGGGGCGTTTTCTGGTGTGAAGGTTGAAGACGACGGCCGTGTATTTGCAACATTTACTAACGGTGAATCTAAATTACAAGGCCAAGTTGTACTTGCCTCGTTTGCGAACGTTGATGGTTTAGAGCAAGGCAGTAATACCGTGTGGTATCAAACTGAAGAGTCAGGCTCTGCACTTTATGGCGAGCCTGAAAGTGGCTCACTGGGTAAATTACTGTCGGGTTCATTTATGGGCTCAAATGTTGATATTAGTGAACAGCTGGTTGGCTTAATGTCATTTCAACAAAATTACCAAGCCAATGCTAAAACCATCAGCAGTGCTGATGAAATGATGCAAATTTTATTTAGTAACACCTAAGGAAGCTGAGCGTGGAAAAGTTAATTTATACCGCCGTTTCGGGTGCTGAACTTAATAATACCGCCTTACGCGTTGCTGCAAATAACTTAGCAAATGTTAGCACCGTAGGTTTTAAGGCCGACTTAGAGCAAGCGCAATCAATGATGGTACAAGGCGAGGGCTTTCGTACTCGTTACCACGCGCAACTAACACCAGTAACTACTGACTTATCGTCAGGCCCAATCATGGACACTGGCCGTAATCTTGATTTAGCACTGAGCAACGGCGGTTATTTAGAGGTGATGGATGACAATGGCGAACCGGCTTATACCCGCGCGGGTAATTTAGTGGTTGATGCCGATGGCTTTATTACTGTTAATGGCCGACGTGTGCAAGGTGACGGTGGCGATATTCAACTTCCTGAGTTTGGTGATATTGAAATTGGCTCAAACGGCATGATCAACCTAACCCCCATTGGCGGCGGTGTAATTGCAGAAGATGCGCAAATTAAATTAGCCAGTACCGATGCAAACTTAATTAAAGGTGCTGATGGCTTACTCAGAGCTAACGATTTACAGCCGCTTGAAGCCGACGAAACAATTACAGTAAGAACCGGTGCTTTAGAAGGTTCTAATGTGAATGCGGTGGCTGAAATGATCAAAACAATGAATATTAGCCGCCAATTTGAAATGAACGTAAAAATGATGAAGTCTGCTGACGAATTAGCGACCAGCGGCAATAAGCTTATCAGTGGACGTGGGTAAATAGGAAGCCAAACATGAATTCAGCATTATGGGTGAGTAAAACCGGTCTTGCAGCGCAAGATTTAAGAATGACAACAATATCGAATAACCTAGCGAACGTAAGCACTGCCGGTTTTAAAAAAGACAGAGCGGTATTTGAAGATTTATTTTACCAAGTACAAAAACAGCCTGGCGCGCAAGTAGATGAGCTTAATCAGCTGCCATCTGGGATTCAGGTGGGAACCGGTGTTCGTATTAACGGTACGCAAAAGCAATTTACCGAAGGTAGCTTTGAAACAACCAGCAATCAGTTAGATGTGGCCATTGCAGGGCAAGGCTTTTTTCAAATTGAAAGCCCTGACGGCGAGTTATTATTTACCCGTAACGGTCAGTTTCAGCTTAACTCCGAGTCATTACTGGTAAACAGCAACGGCTTACCATTGGCACAAAATATTGCGCTACCAGAGGGCACCACTAAAGTGAGTATTGGCACCGACGGCACCGTTACTGCGGTAGTGGGTAAAGATGCGCAAGCGGTTGAGTTAGGTCAAATGTTAACAGTTAACTTTGCAAATCCTGCAGGCTTACAAAGCTTAGGTGGTAATTTGTACCGCGAAACAGCAGCATCGGGTGAACCTGTTGAGGGGATCCCCGGTGAAGATGCTTTTGGTGGCTTACAACAATTTACTATTGAAGGCTCAAACGTGAGCGTTGTTGATGAAATGGTAAGCATGATTGCCGTACAGCGCGCTTACGAGATGAACGCTAAAGTGGTCTCTGCGGCAGATGAAATGCTGCGCTTTATAAACCAAAACGTATGATTATGATGAATAGGTTAACATTATTTTTGCTGCTTTTAGGTGTTGCTGGTTGTAGCAATACCCCGTCAAAAACCCAAATGGTGGAATGCGAAGTGGTGTATGGGGAAGTTAAATGTCCGCAAAACACCACTCAAAAATCAGTTCAAGACTATGAAATAAGCCAAGATGCCTATGCACAGGGTTTGAATCAGCAAGATGGTAGCTTATTTCAAGATAACTATATGTTTTCTTTGTATGCAGATAAACGTGCTTACCGAGTTGGCGATATTTTAACTGTGGTGCTTAACGAGCGCACGCAATCAAGTAAAAGTGCCGATTCGAGTTTAGATAAAAGTACCGACTTGGATGTTTCAGTGCCAGTTGCTGGTGCACTCAATGTAGCTGATTTTAATTTGGGTATAGGCTCGAGTGCCAAGTTTGACGGTGAAAGCAGCGCCAGCCAACAAAACTTCCTCAGTGGCGCTATTACCGTGCGGGTTAATCATGTTTTATCTAATGGGTCGCTGGTTATTAAAGGGCGTAAGCAAATTAAACTTAATCAAGGCGATGAATACATTGAAATTGAAGGGCTAGTTCGCCCTGGCGATATTGATGTAAGTAACCGTGTTTCGTCGCTTCGTATTGCTGAAGCGCAAATAAGCTATACCGGCAAAGGCACATTGGCTGATGCGAATCGCCCAGGTTGGTTTACCACTTTATTTACCCGATTCTTAAACCCGTTCTAAGGGATTACTGAGGTTTTAATGAAATATTTACTATTAATGCTAGTGTGCTTTTTTAGCCTATTAGCGCCTGCAACTGTGACCGCCAAAGCACGTCCATTATTAGATATTGTTGATGTGCTAGGTGTGCGAGAAAACCAACTCGTGGGTTACGGTTTAGTAGTGGGCTTGCCGGGGTCGGGTGATAAAGCCCAAGTAAAATTTGCCGGCCAATCGCTAAGTAATATGCTAAAGCAATTTGGTGTCTCTGTAGATGAAGAGCGATTACCAAAATCAAAAAATATAGCGGCTGTTGCTGTCCATGCTACGTTACCGCCAATGGGAAGCCCAGGTCAAGCGATTGATGTAACTGTGAACTCATTAGGCGATGCAAAAAGCTTACATGGTGGCAGCTTAATGTTGACCCCGTTAAAAGGGGTTGATGGCAAAGTGTATGCGCTAGCACAAGGTAATTTAGTGGTGGGCGGCATTAATGCTAGCGGTAAAAGTGGCTCCTCGGTGACTGTTAATGTGCCTACTTCAGGGCTTATTCCTAATGGTGCAATTATTGAGCGCAGTGTTATGGCTATGTATGAAAGTCAAAGTGATGTAATTCTTAATTTAAAAGATCCAAATTATCAAACTGCCCGCAATGTTGTACGTGCTATCAATAAAGTATTTGGGCCTGATGTAGCTACTGCTGAAAACTGGGCGCGCTTAGTGGTTAGTGCGCCAAGCGATGCCAATAGTCGCAACACGTTTATGTCGATGCTACAAGATATTACTGTAGAGCAAGGTTCTGAGCGCCCAAAAATTGTATTTAATAGCCGCACAGGTACTGTCGTAATGAACAATACAGTGCGAGTTAATCAGGCTGCGGTTAACCATGGCAATTTAACCATTACCATAAGTGAACAAGAGCAAGTGTCGCAACCAGGGCCGTTTTCAAATGGCCAAACTACGACCACGCAATCAAGTGATATCACAGTAGATCAACAACAAAAAAATATGCTGTTGTGGCCTGAAGGCACCTCATTAGATGAAATTGTAAAAGCGGTAAATGCACTTGGCGCAACGCCAGCCGAGCTTATGTCGATATTAATTGCACTTGATAATGCTGGGGCTCTAGAAGCCGAGCTATTAGTTATTTAAAGGAAATAGCCATGAAAATAGAGTCATCAACCCAATTATCTCAGTCATTAGCGATTGACCCGACCCATCTTGAAAACATTACTGGCAACAGTGAGGCAGGCGTTAAACAGGCGGCAGAGCAGTTTGAAGCTATTTTTTTACAGCTGGTATTAAAAAGTATGGATAGCACCACCAAAACTATGGCCGGTGACAATGGTTTTTTTAATAGTAACGAGCAAGCGCAATTTAGAGATATGCATAATGCTCAAACCGCGCAGCATTTAGCGTCAACTCATCAACTGGGTTTAGCCGAAGCGATTGTTAAGCAGTTTGATGAGAAAATTGCCCCCATAGAAAATACATTTAAGAATAGCCAAAGCTTGGTCGCTAATGATCAACATAAAGGTGCTGAAAGCGTTGAGCCAACCCAAAGCTATGATATTTATGCGGGATCGGCATTTGTTCAGCCATTGAATGCTAATACGATTAGGTAGTTAATTATGTCTATGTTAAATAACGCGTTAAGCGGCCTCAATGCTGCAAATATTGCACTGACTGTGTCAGGGCAAAATGTCGCGAATGCAGCCGTTGAGGGTTATTCGCGTCAGCAAGCTCAATTTAAAACCTCTAATGTATATTTAGGCGGGGTTGAGGTGGCGTCTGTTGATCGGGTTGTTGACGCCTTTTTAAATGACGATATTTGGCGCACTAATTCTGATACCACTTATTATGAAAACAAACAGTCATATCTAGGTTTTATTGAGCAAATCATTGGTACCGACTCGTTAAACTTAAATAACTCCCTTGCAAGCCTAACAGATGCACTCAATGCTGCAGCAACCAAGCCTGATTCACAGGCTTTCAGGCAACAATTTTTATCCTCTGCAGAGGGCTTTATGCAAGATATTGCGCAAATTAATGGCGCTTTGGCAGGACAAGCAACAAAGTTAAATGCACAAATGAGTAATGTGGCGCTTAATGTGTCTTCTATTACTAAGCAAATAGCCGAAATTAACAGTAGCATTGGATTAGCAACAGCAAACAAGCAATCAACCGCAGAGTTAAAAGATAATCGAGAACGCCTAGTAAACCAGTTATCAGGGCATATTGGCGTGTCTATTGTTGAGCGAGATAATGGCTTTATTGATATTAGTACCTTAAGTGGTGCCCCGCTGGTGGTAGGGAGTAAAGCGGCATCAATCTCAGTAAATGGAACAACAGTAACGAGTAACTTTATTGGTCAAGAATTCACCCTTGATAAAAACGTTGGTGGTCAATTTGGTGGCTTAATAAGCGTTGATAACGATGTAATAAAACCAACCCTTGCAACCTTAAATAGCTTAGTTGCCGACCTTGCCGATGATATGAATGATGCATTACAAAGTGGTTTTGATTTAAATAACGACCCCGGTGAAGCACTGTTTACATACAATCCATTAAACCCATTAGGGACGATTGAGATTAACCCTGCGATCACCACTGATAAACTTGGTTTTAAAGACAGTAGTACCTCAGGACCTGGTGATAACTCTAATATTGCTAATATTGTTGCTTCAATGGCAGGAAAAGGCGATAAGTTTACGTTATTAGTAGGAGATCTTGCTATTACTAGTAAGCAAAACTTAAATAGCATTACCACCGCTACTAATTTAAGTGAAAACGCCATTGCTGCGCGCGATAGCTACAGCGGGGTGAACCTTGATGAAGAGGCGGCAAACTTAATGCATTTTCAACAAATGTACAGTGCCAATGCCAAAGTGATCAGCACAGCAGATCAAATGTTTAAATCTTTACTGCAAATGTTTTAAAAGGGCAATGTTATGCGAGTTAGTAGTCATCAGTTTCATTTAAATTCAATCAAAAACATTCAAAGTAATACTGAAAACTTTAACGAAAAATCAATTCAGTTAGCAACCAATAAGCGTATTCTCAAGCCCTCAGATGATCCGCTTGGCACTGTAATGATCATGAACCTAGGTTCAGAAATAAAATCGTTAGAGCAATACAAAACCAATATGGATGCAGTTAACTTTTCATTAGGTCAACAAGAAGTACAGCTAACCGGTATTGTTAACCAAATATATTCATTGCAAAGTTTAATTACCACCGCAGCTGATGGTTCAATGGGCGAGGCAGAAATTAAAGCACTCGGCCAAGAAATGAGTGTGGCTTTTCCGGCAATTGTTGATTTACTAAATGCAACCGACAGCGATGGACAATATTATTTTTCGGGTAGTAAAACCGATGAAAAACCGTTTCAAATTGATGCGACGGGTAATTATGTTTATGCCGGTGACGATATTGTCCGAGAAGTCGCTGTATCTGACGACTCAAGTGTAAAAAACAATATCGTAGGTAATGATTTAGATCCTGGTGCCGGTTTTTTAAATGCCATGCAAGACTATCTTGTTGATGTAAATAATCCGCCAGCAGGTGGTGTTGGCAATCAATCACGGGTGATGATAGATAAATTAGCTGACTTTTTAGGTACTATTAGTAGCCAAGTGACCACCATAGGCTCTACTATGGCTTCGCTTGATTCGATTACAACGAGTAATCTAGATATCACCACATTTACGGTTAATTTGCAGGACGATTTAAGTGCTGTAGATTATCCAGAAGCGTTTATTTCGATGAATGAATCTATGGCGGCGTATGAATCCTCGATGCAGGTTTACTCGACAGTAAGTAAACTTTCATTGTTTTCATACATTTAAAATTATAATACTTTCAGGAACTAACTATGCTGGTTAAAAGTAGCGAAAAAGCGCAAGCAATTGACTTGGTTAATACCAATAAATCGGATGCACTCGTTACATCAACAAAGGATTCTGCTAACAATTTGTGGAAAAACAAAATTGTTGCCAGAGAGGACCAAGTTAAAGTACTGACTGGCTGGGCGCAGCGCGGGGCACTGAGTCAAGCGCTAGCAAAAGCCGAACAAAGCGAAAGCACTATTCGTAATTTGTATATGGGGCTTGAAAAATTAGCACAACAATTAAATACCCAAGCTGCTAACACTCAGCCACAACCCATGCAACAACAGCAAATTAAAGTGCAAATAGCGTCATTACAAAACACAGCAAATAAAAAAGGCTCAGGACTTGATACTCAGCTGAAAATAACGGATCCAAATCGCGCTATTAGCAAACAGCTTAATGCAAATATAGACCTGCTTAGCGCACGTCCACATGAAGAAAATATCCAGTTAGTGATGGGTCGCTCGGGCAAATCATTAAGCTTAAAGATACCAGCCTATCAAGATGAAAAAACCAATTTAACTGCCATTCAAAATGCGTTTGCACCACATCATATAAATGTTGAGCTTAATCGTGAAAACCGTCTGCTTTTTAGTGCGCAAAAAGATAATGCGGCTCCACTTTTAGAGCCTTGGGTGATGAGTGGTCAAGGTGTACGAATTGCTGCAGGAAACCCGATTTCTTTGCAGCTCAATGATTTAGATAACCCTCTGAATGAACTTGCTAAAATAGCCGATAAAAATGCCACTATTGCTCAGCACCGAGAGCAAATCCAAACTGCGCAGCGCCATTTAAAAGCGAATTTAATAAAAATTCAGGCACAAAAACAACAATTACAAAGCCAACTAGAGCAGCTTGACTCTGCTAGTTCATTAGCTAACACTGATGAACTACTTGCTTTAAGTCTAGGGGTTAAACAGCACATGCAAAACCCAAGTGTAAATAGTGTGGCTGCGATTATGTCGCAAGCAAACATTACTCGTAATATGGTGCAATACTCACTCACCTAATTTTTTAATGCAGCAATTTAGTATTGCTGCATCGTTTTTTATTTCTGCGATTCCGCTTATCTGCTTTTAGCCAACGAAAATGCCTATTTTACCCGCTTTGAACACATTGCTTAAAAAAATATAAAAATAATTAGAAAAAAGTTTAGGTAATTAAAAATATGGTCGCTCTTAGTTATTAGAAGGTGATTTAGGTTCACTAATTACTTTAGCTATTCATTCAAAGAGGAAATAAACATGGCTTTATCAATTCAATCAAACATGGCTTCAATGTCAATCCAAAACCAACTTGGTCGTAGCAACAACGATTTATCTACAGCGCTTGAGCGTTTAGGTTCTGGTTTTAAAATTAACTCTGCAAAAGATGATGCGGCTGGTCTACAAATCGCTTCACGTCTAAACGCACAAGTACGTGGCCAAGATGCCGCACTTTATAACTCAAACAATGCAATGTCGATGATGCAAACAGCCGAAGGCGCGTTTGATGAAATGACTAACATCGCTTATCGCATGAAAGAGCTCGCTACCCAAGGTGCCAATGGTACAAATGGCACAAAAGAAAATGAAGCACTTAACGCTGAGTTTATTGCTTTAGAAGATGAGTTTGCAAGCATTTTACAAAATACTAATTATGGTGGCACAAAGTTACTTGCACAAACGGTAGGTGCTGATGTCGCTGCCGCTGCAGGAACAAGAGCTGTTTCTGCATCAGGTCTAGGTAAGTTCTCTGATACTGCTACTGCTGTAACTTTTCAGGTTGGCTCATCAACTGATGAAGTCCTAAGCGTAGGTGTAGGCGCAGAAGTACAGGCACTTCATACAGCAGTTAATACGGTCACTGGCGCACAAAACTCTATAGCTGATTTAAGCACTCAAGCTGATTCTTTAGCTGGAATTGCGAATATTGATACGCTTATTGAATCAATTGGTTCAGCTCGTTCTGCGATGGGTGCATCAATGAATCGTCTTGAGCACACTATGAATAACGTAACCAACATGAAAGAAAACACTCAAGCAGCAGCTGGCACATTAATGGATGCTGACTTCGCAGCAGAAACATCTAACATGACTAAGCAACAGTTACTTATGAATTCAGGTATTTCTGTACTGAGCACAGCTAACAGCACAACACAAATGATTGGCTCATTACTTCGTTAATAGTGATTAATCAATTAAGTATGTATAGCTACACCTAAGGTGTAGCTATTATTGTTTATAGTCATAAGTAAAAATATTTATCTTAGATTTTTTTGCTTATAACTAAAATGCTTGGAGAATAAAAATGAGTGCTGCATTAGGAATTAATCCTGGTCAACTAGCCAGTCAATATACACAAATTGAGCGAGCTTCAAAAGATCAGCTCTTAAATTCTAAAAGTAGTGATTTTAGCAATAAAATTAAAGCATTTGACGGTTTAAAAAGTAACTTATCAAGCTTTTTTGATGATTTAAAAGCGAACTTAAAAGATACCAGTAGTTTGTTTGCTAATACCGTTACAGCTAGTGACGCTTCGTCGTTAACTGTTAATGCTAATGGCACGGCAGCCAGTGGTGAGTATGATGTATTTGTGGAGCAATTAGCACAAGCACACCAAGTGGCATTGAGTTTTGATCCGGCTAAAGCGCTACCCACTGATGGTGAGTTAAGTATTGATTTGGCAGGCAGTGCGTTTAGTGTTGACTTTGCAAGCCTTGGCGCCGATGCATCACTAACTGATGTTGTTAATGCCATCAACTCACATGTTGATAATAGCGGTGTTAAAGCCTCTGTTGTGCGCTCTGGCACAGAAACCTTTTTAACTTTAACCAGTGCTGAGTCGGGTGTTGCTAATCAGGTGGGGGTAAGCTTTACTGAAGGTACGGATGCCAATAGTAGTGATATCACCAATGCCATAACAAACAAACAAGATTTAACCTTAGCGCAAGATGCGATTGTCAAGCTTGGGACTAATTCAGCACTTACAATCACCTCAAGCAGTAATAAACTCGATACGGTTATTGATGGGGTAACGATTGATTTAACGAAGGCGCAGCCGCTGGGCGATCAGCCAATTCATATATCGATTAGCCAAGACCAAGAAAGCTCTAAAGAAAATATTCAAAATTTTATTAATGCCTTCAATGGTTTAACCAAGAGCATTACCTCTAATGAGTCTTTAAAAAGAGATAGCTTATCGGCAGGACTCGCGCGTTCTTTACGTAATGACTTTCAAGGAACATTTGAAGGTAAAACCCTGTTCTCTGTGGGTATTGAGTTTGATCGTAGCGGTAACTTAAAAATAGATAGTAAAAAGCTTGAAGAAGCCATGGCTACCAATCCAGAGCAGTTAACTAGCATGTTGACGGGTGAGAATGGCTTAATGGCCAAGTTAGAAGCGCGAGTAGAGCCCTATACTAAAAGCTATGGTTTGATGACCGATAAAAAAAATACACTACAATCTAGTTTAGATATTGTAGTTAGGCAACAAAAAGATCATGAAGTGTCTATGGAGCAAGTGTACCAACGCTACTTGTCGCAGTTTACACAAATGCAACAGACTATTGCACAATTAGAATCTACAATGGGTCAATTTGGGAGCTAAACATAGATGTTAGATTTAAATGATGGCTTTTCAGCCTATAAAAGTACATCAGTAGATGCAAAAGCGGCCAGTGCCGATATTCATAAATTAGTATTGATGTTATTTGATGGTTTTTCAGATGAGCTTGAAAAAGTCACAGGCCACATAAAACAAAAAAGATACGATAAAAAAGCCGAAAGTATTGAAAAGCTAATGCGCATTTTAGGCGGGCTTGAGGCCTCATTAGATCTTGAAAAAGGCGGTGAAGTAGCGCAAAACATGCAAAACCTTTATCAGCATTGTGGGCAAGCATTATTGCAAGCCAGTATAAAAAATGACTTGAGCTATATTGACTCCACCCGTGTAGTGATGACCAACCTGCAAGAAGGGTGGCAAGGCTTAGGTACACAATAAACAAATCTAAACCAGCTACCAATAGCTGGTTTTTTCATTTTCAACACGGCTTTTTTATATCTCCCCCCACTGCCTAAATAATTATTCAATTCATTATTAATAAAATATCACTTCCTTCCGATGTGGAAGTTCCGCTTCCGCTTTTTGGGTTTTTATTTTATTTTTTGTTATAAAACAGTAGCTTAAAGTTGGCTTGTTTATTGCTAAATGAAACATGAACTTATAATGAATTTAGTATTGCTAATGGAACACTCTCAAAAATACGCAGCGCAAAAAATGGAACAATTACTTAGCACCATGGAAGATGCTATCCATGAGAGTAATTGGTATGAGGTTAAATCAGCCGATAAGCAGCTGCTTGCATTTTATAATGAGCTGCAAAATATGCCTTGCTTTAGTTCAATGAAGGCTGAACAAAATAACTTAAAAGCACGTTACGTTGACTTAATCGACCTAGTGAGCCAAAAACAAGCGGCCATTAAAGTACAAATGCAGCGCCACCAGGAAGATAAAGAAGGTTTAATTGCGTATAAAAAAGTACAACAAGGACAGTCACTGTGAGTATCCAAGCAAATACTATGGCGACAAAGACTGACTTTGGCAGTGCCACTAATAAACCAACCATCTTAAAGAGCAGTACACCTGCAGATGCGCAAGAACAACAGAGCGAGCTTGAGCCGTTTACGCTTTCTTCAAAGCAACAGCAAACAAAACAGCAAAATGTGCAAGGTGAACAACCTCAAGAAAGTTCAGAACAACTAGCGCAAGAAGATGCCATTACAGAAACACAAGAAATAATAAATCCGTACTTTTTAAACACTGCAAATTATAATCTTGATAGCAATAAAATAAACGCGCCTGTCACAAATTTACTCAACTCAAATAGTAACCTTGATCTTGATAACGGCACTGCAGCAGTGGAAACACCACCAGCACAACTTGTTATTGATGAGCAGTTAAAGAGTAAGCCTTTAGAGACTCTGCACGAAGAAGGCATTATAACTCAAGAGTCAGCTAAAACTGCGTCTGTACAAAATATGACAGTGCATAGTGATGTTTTAACTGTGCCTGCTGCAGCTATAAATGTAGCGCCAGCGAATACACCCGTTAATAAAGAATTAAATACACTCGATTTAGCCAAAGCACCACAAACATTGTATTCGCAAGCGCTTTTGAATCGATTAAATCAACCTTCGGTAGTGTTGAATACTTATGGACACGCGCAATCAAGTAGCCCAACCAATGAGCAGCTAGCTGCACAACCGAGTATTGGGCTCAGTAAGCTCGAGCTTGCTGCACTGACACAAAACACGCAATCGAAACTTCTCAACGTTGAATCTCGTGAAGGCAGCAATCAAAAATCAGCATTAGTGAATGCTTTTTCATCTGCCGCACCTACGACAGAGAGCTTTGAATGGCAAAAAGAGAAATTAAAAGAGGCTCCCAGTGAATGGGGGCAGCGTTTATTGCATGTACTTGGCGATAAGGTAAAGCTGCAAATAGGCCAGCAACTTCAGCGTGCGCAAATTAGATTAGATCCTCCAAACCTAGGCAGTATTGAAATATCTATCAATATTGAAGGGGATAAAACCTCAGTCAGTTTAACTACGAGTAATGCGCAGGTTAGAGATGCCATAGCGCAAACTCTAGAGCAGTTACGTCAGTCTTTGTCGCAAAACTCAAACAGTACAGTGGATGTTAATTTGAGTGATAAACAGCAGCAATCTCAACAGCAAAGCGACAATAGCGACATTGCAAATAATCATACCGAGATGCCTTCAATGGATGATGACAACAGCACTCGCACACCTAAGTCACCATTAGATTGGTTGGATTTATTAGTATAACTACCTTGGATTAAGAGAGATAAAAGTGAAAAAAATAATAATAGCCCTAACTGTAATTGCACTTATTGCGGCTGCATTTTTTGCGGGACAGTTTTTTAACGACAGTGACTCATCAAAAGAAGGTCCGCAAGCAGATATAACAAAAGTTGAATACCACGAAATGGAGCGCTTTATTATAAGCGTATCAGAGGACTCAATTGCCCGCTATTTAGTACTCGACTTGGTACTTGTTACTTCACCATCTGTATACAATACAGGCACAGAGGCGATGGAGCCGCTTGTAAGAAATGTACTGGTAAAACAGTTTGCCAATATGAGTCATAGCCAAGCAAAAGCGGCTTTTAAAGATATAGATGCGGTACAAAAAAACTTACTAGAGCAGTTTAATTTAGTGTTAGCGAATACGGTATCTGTTCGATTGGATAACGTACTTATTACGAATGTCTTCATTCAATAGGCCATCGCTATGATGCTGCAAGAAGAGTGGGGCGAGTTAATAACAGAACCACCAGTCACCTTAACGCCACAAAAAGAGACGCAACTATTATCGCAGTACGCTTTTTTGGTGAATCGAGCGGCTGCGCACATGCGCACTCAAGTGGGCGTTATTGTCGATAATGATGATATTTATCAAATAGGCATTATTGCGCTGCTGTCGTCTATTCGTCGCTATGGTCGGGATTTAGATGAGAAGTTTGCTGCATTTGCGTTTAAGCGTATTCGTGGCGCTATGTTAGATGAATTTAGGCGTGTTGATTGGCGCCCACGACAGTTAAGGCAGCAGTCTCATCAGCTTCGTGATATGAGCCGTTCACTGCAAAAAAAGCTCGGTCGTGATGCAACAGACACCGAAATGTGTGAGGTGTTAGGAATTAACCATAAAGAGCTTATTCAACTGCATTACAGTGAGCAAGCCGAAGCATTTGATAGCCTTGAAGCGCTATTGGAAGCTAACCCTAATTTAGCGCTCACCTCTGCACATACACACGACAAAGAAGAGACAGCAGCCATGCTAAAAGTGGCGATGAGCAAACTGAATACCCGAGAAAAGCTGCTCTTGCAATTATATTACATGCACGAAATGAATATGAAAGAAATAGCGTTAACGCTCGATTTAACCGAGGCACGTGTTTGCCAACTTCATAAACAAGCACTTGAAGCGCTTACACAAGCGCTTCAAAAAATCTAATACCTAAGGAATAAAGAATGCAAAGAGTTATAGGGTTAATAGTAGTACTTGCAACAGTATTAGGTGGTTTTGCGTTTGCGGGCGGCAACATTGCCACTATGTGGCAGCCATACGAGTTTTTAATTATTTTTGGCGCAGGTTTAGGGGCGCTAATTGTGGGTAATTCAAAGTATGTACTGACAGAAATGCTATCGCAATTAAAGTATCAATTTATTAGTGGTAAAGGAACCGATACGTCTGAGCTGTACCATGACTTACTACTCGTTATTTACTCTTTATTAGACTTAGCCAGAGTGAAAGGCATTAAAGGATTAGATGAGCATGTTGAAAACCCAGAAACCAGTTCTATTTTTCTTGCCTACCCTAAAGTGTATGAGTTCCCACAGCTAGTTACTTTTATTTGCGATAACTTACGTTTATTTAGTATGGGAAAAATAAACTCTCATGACTTTGATGCCATGTTAGAGCAAGAGATTTATACCATTGAAGAGCAACGTCTTAAACCTTCTCATTCACTTGCTAATATAGCTGAAGCTATGCCAGGTTTTGGTATTTTAGCAGCGGTTGGCGGCATTATTATTACCATGCAGCATCTTGATGGACCTTTAAGTGAAATTGGCTACCATGTAGCAGCGGCGTTGGTGGGTACTTTTATTGGTATTTTTGCTTGTTACTGTTTAATTGCACCCCTTGCCTCAGCGATGGAGCAGTATGTAAAAAAACAAGTGGCGATGTTTGAATGTGTGCGTGCCATGTTAGTGGCGCATGCTAAAGGGCATGTGCCTATTGTGGCGACTGATTCAGGCCGAAAATTAATTAATGAAGAAATTAAACCGACCTTTACCACCATGGAAGAGTGGATCACTAACAAGGCGGCTTAATGATGGAAAACAAAAATCAAGAAATCGTCATCAAACGCTCTCGTAGAAGAGCAACCGAAAAGCCTCATGGTGGTGCTTGGAAGGTTGCCTTTGCCGATTTTACTTTGGCGATGATGGCGTTTTTTATGGTGATGTGGATCATGGCAATCACCAATGAATCTGAGCGTGAAGAAATAGCACACTATATGCGAACTCACTCAATTTTTGATGGTGGCCCCGCTATTTTTGATCCTCAAAACAGCCCATTCCCCGTTGATTTAGGGGGATCTCCTTCTGTAATTAAGCACTTAGAGTCGGGAATTACGCCTCCGGACTCTCCAAAACCTGGAATGAGTGAAGTATTACAAGTGCCCGATGGCACCGTTGAGCCTAAAGCAGGGCAAGGCGAGAAGTTAAATTCAGCGATTGATAGCCAATTTGAAGCTTCATCTGAGCTGAGCTTATTACTGGAAAGTATTGATGAACTCAGTAAAGAAGAGTTACTAAAAAATAACTTACTAGTTGAAGAAGTGCCCTTGGGGCTCAGAGTGATCATTAGAGACGACAAGCACCACCAAATGTTTGAACGCTCAAAGTCGCAAATGACTCCATTTTTTGAAGATCTGTTTCTATACCTTGGCGGATTAGTTAAAGACATTAATAACAAAATCATTATTTCTGGGCACAGCGATGCCAGCTTATTTGTTGATGGCAGCTCTCGTAATTGGGACATTTCTGGCGATAGAGCGCAGCAAGCAAGAAAAATAATGACCATGGGCGGAATGCCATCAAGTCAGGTGCTTCAAGTAAATGCGTTTTCATCAAATCGGCCAATTAATAAAGAAGATAAAAAAGCCAGTGAAAACAGACGTGTTGAACTGCTCATCTTAACTAAAGATGCGCAGGATAAATTTAACCAATTATTTGATGATAGCAACATTAACAATCCGATAAAAAAAGCGGCTGGTGCGGCAACGGCTAACAAACCCGTGCTACGTCTTGAAGAGAATTATGAGTAACCAACCAGACACTAAACGAAGTTACAAAAGATGGAACTTAAACCTTAAAGATAATTACGAGCCTGAGTCAGTTCAGCTTGGCGGAGTAGGCGTGCAGTTATTACGCCGTTGTTTTATTGATATTTCACTATGCCATGGTGTGGCAAAAGATATTAGCGTGGGCGGTGTGGGGTTATTAGTGCCTGCTGAAAAGACGATCCCCAATAAAATTATTGTGGTGTTTGATAAAACTAATCGATTGGCAGGCAAGGTGATGTATCGCCGTGCAGTGAGTGAAAAATTAATGTTTTTAGGGGTTGAGTGGATAAGCAAAAATGAGCGCTTACGCAGCGATATAGTTAATCGTTTACAGCTACAAGCCCAATTGAAAAAAGCAAAAAAACGAACATAAGCTGAATATAAATGAATCAGGAAAAACAGTGGTATGAGTAAAACGTTAAACGCTAAAACAAAGTTAATTAAAGCGAAAGATTCTGAGCATATTACGCCATTTGCACTCACGCTTGAGCAAAGAGCATATGAACAAGCACAACAAAAAGCAGCGCATATAAACGTTAATATTCGTAAAACTTTGGAGTTAGAGCTAGCCCAATTATTTAACGACAGCCGTTTTGATGTAGAAATTTCGCCTTGTTCGCATTCGGTTATTAGCAGTTGGTTTAAAGAATCCTCAAGGATATTTCTTGCCTGCCCTTTATTTGCCCCTACTCAAGGTGAGGCCTATTTAGCGCTTGATTATCAAAGTGCATATAAAACAGCTGATTTATGCTTAGGTGGGCAATTTAATAATGTGAACAGCACAGAGCAAGTCTCTGATGAGGTGAATAACGAATTAAGCTCAACAGAAAGCCGTATTTGTGGTCGTTTACTACAGCGCCAAGTGCAGGGCATTCAAGGCTTATTATTTAGAGAACGCTCAGCGTTATTAGGTGAGATACAAAAGTCTCATGCCTTACCTGAAGCATTACAATATTTAGCCTTTAAAGTGCGGTTTATATTAGAAAACCAAGTAATAAGTTGGTTTTTATGGCTGCCAATTAGCTTTTTTTGCGCAGCTGATAGCGAGCAAGATTCTGCAAATAGTGACACTCTCAATACTGATATGTGGGCACAGTTTGCGGTGCAAGGTCAGATTGAAATGGCGAAGAAAAAAGTCACTTTAAAGCAATTAAAAGCTTGTGTGGCCGGCGGTGTATTACCAATTGAACTTAATGAAGCTGCACTATTTAACCTAGGCCATAAACAAATATTTAAAGGCCAAGTCGTTGAGCAAGAGACTGGCTTAGCATTTCAAATCACACAATTATCAAACAATACAACGAGTAACTAAATTATGAACGAGAACCTTGATAGCGCCTTGGCGGGCTTAGAGCTTGATGCTTTTGATGGATTTGATGATAAATCTGCTAATAAAACTAACGAAGGAAATATGTCATTTTTTCAAGATGTTCCTCTACTCGTCACTCTTGAAGTAGCAAGTACTGAAATTACTTTAGGCGAGCTTAGCCAAGCCAAAGAAGGCGATGTGCTTAAGCTAGACAAAGTAGCCGGTGAAGCGCTTGATGTAAAAGTGAATGGGGTATTTTTTGCTAAAGCAGAAGTGGTAATGGTTGAAGGGCAGTATGGTTTGAAATTTGCTCAAACAGATACCGTAAAGGATCAATAAACAAATGAATAAACGCGTAATTTTTAAAGTTAGCCTATTGTTGATCATGTTGTTTTTACCAAGCTGGCTAAATGCAGAAGAACTTACGCTGTTTTCTCTAAAAGATACGGCCGACGGGCAAGACTATAGCGTTAAATTGCAAATACTTTTGCTAATGACGGTATTGAGTTTATTGCCTGCGCTATTGATGGTTTTAACGTCGTTTACCAGAATCATCATTGTATTGGCAATTTTGCGCCAAGCTATGGGATTACAACAAAGCCCACCGAATAAAATTTTAATTGGCATCTCACTGATGCTCACCATGTTGATTATGCGACCTGTTTGGCAGGATATTTACCAAAATGCATATACGCCTTTTCAGCAGCAAACCATAGGGTTAGAAGAAGCTTTACTCACCGCAGAAAAGCCTTTGCGTGCTTTTATGCTTAGGCAAACTCGCGAAAGTGAATTACGCCAAGTGTTATTAATTGCCAATGAGCCAACCACACTCACCGCGCAAGAGATTCCGTTTGAAGTATTAATGCCTGCCTTTGTACTAAGTGAGCTTACTACCGCTTTTCAAATTGGCTTTATGTTGTTTATTCCTTTTTTAATTATAGATTTAGTTGTCAGTAGTGTGCTGATGTCTATGGGTATGATGATGCTATCACCGCTGATCATTAGCTTACCGTTTAAGTTAATGGTGTTTGTACTTGCCGATGGCTGGTCAATGATAGCAGGTACGCTGGCAGCAACATTTGGAATGTCACCATGACCCCAGAAATGTCGGTAGAGCTTATTTCAAGCGCGGTTTATACCATCATAAAACTGATTTTAGTCTTAATTGTGCCGGGTTTAATACTAGGTATTGTGGTGGCCATTATTCAAGGGGCTACTTCTATTCAAGAGCAAACCCTAACGTTCTTACCACGTATGTTATTAACCTTATTAATGGTGGTGTTTGCGGGGCATTGGATGCTACAAATTTTGATTGATTGGTTTGATAAGCTCAAATTTATGTTACCTGGAGTATTTGGTTGAGCTCATTACTTGCTTTAACGTCTACTGACTTAGTCAGCTGGATGGGCACGCTTTGGTGGCCATTTGTACGTTTTTCTGCACTTTTATGGTCTATGCCGGTATTTGACAATCCGGCAGTAACGCCGCGCTCTCGTATTTTAGTGTCTATGATGTTGGCTTTTTTAGTTGCTCCGCAGTTACCACTTGCACCTGCTATTGACTTGTTTTCTTTAGATGCCGCCATCTTAACCTTCGAGCAAATTATTTTTGGGGTAATGATGGGGTTATCGCTGCGTATTTTGTTTGAAGTAATGGCAATGATAGGGCTGATCTTATCCATGCAGATGGGTTTATCAATGGCGCTTGTTATGGACCCCGGTAGTGGTAACCAAGTGGCATTATTGGGACAGTTATTTTGGATTATGTGTGCATTACTGTTTTTTGCCGCAGATGGTCACTTAATAACTCTACAAGTTATGGCAGAGAGCTTTCATAGCTTTCCGATTGGTCGCAGTATTTATGAGTTTGATATTCAGGCAATTATTATGTTGTTTGCGTGGATGTTTTCCTCTGCTTTATTGCTGTCGCTACCAGGGATAGTCGCCATGTTATTGGTTAACTTAACCTTTGGTGTAGCAAGTAGGGCGGCGCCGTCATTAAATATTTTTGTGCTGGGTTTCCCTATGTCGCTATTGATGGGGTTTTTCTGCGTATTTATGACCCTAGAGTACACAGGAAGTGCGTTTTCAAGGCTAACGTATCATGTGCTAACAACCTTTGCACAAGCGATGAGGTAGCGGTATGTCTGAAAATAGCTCGCAAGAAAAAACAGAACAACCCACAGAGAAGCGATTAAAAAAAGCCAAAGAAGACGGCCAAGTCGCGCGCTCAAAAGAACTCAATACCGCTATTTTACTCATGGTCAGTATTGCTGGGCTATTGTGGTTTGCCAATTTATTTTACAGCTTATTTGTTAACTTAATGAACAGCACTATGGTGCTGGATCATACGATTATAAATAATAAAAAAATGATGCCTATCGCGTTGGGCGACGCCATTATGAATATGCTATCCACCCTTACGCCGTTTTTATTATTAAGCTTTTGCGCAATGTGGATCACTGGGTGTTTACCTGGCGGGTTTGTGTTTTCAAAAAAGCTTTTGGCGCTAAAAATGAGTAAGCTCAACCCACTAACCGGGTTAGGCAAAATGTTTGGTAAACAGTCGTTAGTTGAGCTACTTAAATCAATACTAAAAATAACCTTACTGGCGATTTGCTTATATACCTTTTTAACTAAGCTGTGGATGCAGCTGATGATGTTACAAAACTTAGATATAAAAGTGGCGATAGGCCAAGGCATTGAGTTGTTATTTTTATCGTTAATGATCACCGTAACTTTGCTGCTTTTTATTGCGGTTATTGATGTGCCTTTTCAGCAAAAACAGATTGCCGATAAAATAAAAATGACCCACCAAGAAGTAAAAGAAGAGCGTAAATCTTCAGACGGTAGCCCTGAGATAAAAAATAAAATTAGGCAAATACAATATCAGCAATCGAATAGAAAAATTGAAGAGCGTGTACCCACTGCCGATGTGATAGTGACCAATCCTACTCATTATGCTGTGGCAATAAAATACAGTGAAGAAGCGGCTAAAGCCCCTTATGTTGTTGCTAAAGGCGTAGATGAAATGGCGCTGAGAATTCGCGAAGTGGCCCGTATGAATAACAAAGAAATAATAGAAATCCCTGCATTAGCACGGGCTATTTATTTTTCGACCCGGGTCGACCAAGAAGTGCCCAACGGCCTTTACAGCGCCGTTGCCTATGTACTGACCTATGTATTGCAACTAAAAGCATATAAGCAAGGACGTGGGCAAGCACCCGCAGCCTTACCTGAATTAACAATCCCTAAAAACTTACAGAAACCTTAGATGTTGGAGTTATAATTTGAACTGGCGCAGTTTTACTCAACCTTATACCGCTATTCCTATTTTGCTGTTAGCTGTTTTGTCGATGGTTATTTTGCCATTACCAGGATGGCTATTAGATGCATTGTTTACCTTTAACATTGTATTGTCAGTGATTGTATTGTTAGTCGCTGTGTCTACTAAAAAGCCGCTCGATTTTTCTGTATTTCCGACTATTTTGTTAGTCGCCACCTTGATGCGTTTAACCCTAAACATTGCTTCAACACGTGTGGTATTACTGCATGGCCATGAAGGCTCAGATGTGGCAGGTCGCGTTATTCAAGCGTTTGGTGAAGTGGTTATAGGCGGTAACTACGTCGTTGGTATTGTGGTGTTTGTTATTTTAATGGTGATTAACTTTGTGGTTATTACCAAAGGCGGTGAGCGTATTTCTGAGGTGGCTGCACGCTTTACTCTAGACGCCATGCCCGGTAAACAAATGGCAATTGACGCGGATTTAAATGCCGGATTAATTGGCCCTGAGCAAGCAAAAGAGCGACGCAGTACTATAGCCCAAGAAGCCGATTTTTATGGCTCTATGGATGGTGCATCTAAGTTTGTACGCGGTGATGCTATAGCTGGCTTAATTATATTAGTGATCAACCTGTTGGGCGGTGTTTCAATAGGTGCTTTTCAACATGGTTTAAGCTTAGCCGAAGCGTTTCAGCGTTTTGCACTGTTAACCATAGGTGATGGCTTAGTTGCGCAAATTCCTTCGTTATTACTCGCGGTTGCTGCTGCAATTATTGTTACGCGTATGAACGATGAAGGCGATGTAAGTGAAGCAGTAGGTAAGCAGTTACTTGCCTCTCCACGTGTTATTTTTACTGCTGCTTTAATTATGGTTACGCTTGGTATTGTGCCTGGGATGCCCACTGTCGCCTTTTTAGGGTTTGCCGCGCCATTATTTTATGTTGCTTGGCGATTACAACGCTCTCTCCCCGATAACTCTTTAATTGAAGCCGAACAAATGACCGACACTATTTTAAGTGAGCAACAGGCTAACTTAGAATGGGGAGATATTTCTCATGTTGATAAGTTGTCGGTTGAGCTTGGCTTTCGTTTGGTTTATTTAGCCGATAAAGACAAAGGGGAAGAGCTGGTAAAAACCTTAAGAGGTGTGCGTAAAAATCTTTCTGAGCAACTTGGATTTTTATTACCGGAGATCAGAATAAAAGATAACCTAAAATTAAATCCACAAGAATACAAAGTAAACTTAGCCGGTGTGCCTGTTGCAAGTGCTAATGTAAACGCCAAAGAACTACTCGCGTTAAACACCGGCGATGTATACGGCAGCTTAGATGGTGAATTAACCACTGATCCTGCTTATGGGCTTGAGGCTGTTTGGATAAAAGATAACAGTAAAACCCAAGCATTGAATATGGGTTACTCAGTGGTTGATTTAGGCACCATTATTGCTACTCATACCGGCAAAGTGATCAAAGAACATTTAGATGAGTTATTTAGTTATGAAGACGTACAAAAGCTTAATGAGCGACTAAAAGAAATCTCACCTAGCTTAGCCGAAACCTTCGAAAAAGCATTACCGACTAATTTACAGTTAAAAGTGATTCGTTTACTACTAAAAGAACACATAAGTATTAAAGACATAGTCACTATCGCCGGCACATTAATAGACAGTGTTGAGGTAACTAAAGATCCGATTTTACTGGTTTCAGATGTACGCTGCGCACTGCAAAAAGTATTGGTAAAACAGGTGATGGGTAATCGTGATGAACTCAGTGCCTATAGCTTAGATGAAAAACTAGAAAGCACCTTACAAAGCTCACTTGATCAAGCTATGCAGGCTGGCAAAGTTGTACTAGATAGTTTTGCGGTAGACCCTAATTTACTAGGGCAATTTCAACGCACAATGCCGATGATAGTCGAAGACATGAAATCGAGAGGGGTAACGCCTACATTAATCGTGGTGCCGCAGCTTCGGCCGCTATTAGCTCGTTACGCAAAAACCTTTACTAAGGGTAGCTTAGTTGTTCTTTCTTATAATGAAATTCCAGATACCATTCGGGTAGATATACTCGGTTCGTTGGGATGAATGACTGTAAAATGATCATAAAATGAACTGGCTATGAATTTTATATAGTAATATTTGCATTTAATGATATTTAACTATAGTCTGTTGTTTTTATTGTACATAGTTACTAGTTTTTATATTGGTTTAAAATAATGCTTAAGTAAATTAAATGGCAAACTATGCGAAAGCATAGGACGCAAAGCTCCCAGTCTAAGGCTATCGCTACGATCGTGGGGTTACATTAACTTAGTGATATTCATTAATACTGTGTTTGTATTTGTTGTATTTCGCTATTGATTTAAAAAACTTAATTGTTCTATTTAACTTTATACGGAATATACATGAATAGATTAACTCAGCTGATTAAATTTGCATTGCCCTGTGCTGTGTTTATGTCCTCGCAGGGGCACACATCAGAGCAAAATCTGGTGCAAAACTACGAAAACTCTATTTGGTCAGTAAGTAGCAACCCGTTTGCGTGTTCACTCAAACAGCGCTTTGATAATTATGCGCTACTTGAAGTAAAAACCCTCCCAGCAAAAACACAACAATTGGAATTTACTTGGCTTTTACAAGATAAACCAATAGTAGGTTTACACGTTTTATCTCGTAAAGCAGATTGGCAATCTGCAGATACCATTCTTACTGCCGTGAACTTTGTATCCTCCAATGTCGAAGATAACAAGGTGCAATTTTCTGCCGATATGACCGCATTACTTCGTGTGATTAAACAAGGCGGTTGGTTAGACACGCTAGTAAGCTTTGGTGATGAACAACTTCGCCTGACCTTTACTAATACCCATAGCGATGAAATAGTTGCCGATTATCAACAGTGTTTAGCTAATTTATCGCCGCTTTCTTGGGAGCAAGCACGCGATCATCAATTACAGTTTGCCAGTGGGCAGCGCACAGTAACAACGGCTAAAGATCTTAAATTTTTAAAAGATTTAGTGCGTTACATTTCTTTAGACAGTCGCGTAAGTAAAGTGCTAGTTGATGGCCACACAGATAATACGGGCTCGCCGCTGTCAAATCGGTTGCTTTCAAAAGAAAGAGCAGATGACGTAGCTGCCAGACTCATTGAATTTGGCTTACCCAAAGACATGTTAGAAGTAAGAGCGCATGGTCAACGTTATCCCATTATAAAAAACTCGGAGCAGGGCGCATCGTCTAATCGCCGTGTTTTAGTTCGTCTTTTCCGACACTCAAGTTAATTGCACTGCAAAGGAAAAATATGAGTCAAAGATACCTTTTATGGATCAGTGAGCAGCAGCCAACGCCTGAGATTCAGCAAGTTGTATTTGCCGAAAACTTTAAGTTTCTGCATACAAATTCCATCAGCGATGCGGTTAGCCACTGCCTTATAAGTAAGCCAGAGCTTGTGTTTGTTGATGCAGATACTCAACAACTCGAACTGGTTGAATTAGTAAAATTACTGCGTAAAACATGCCCCACTTCGCAAATTGTGACGTTAGTCGATTCTTCACAAAGTGAAATTGCTTCAAAAACTATTAATAACGGTGGCGCTGTTGATTACTTATTAAAACCTTTCTTTGCTGAGCAGCTTAAAAAAACAATCAGAAACACTGATTCAATGAAGCATGGGTTTGAGGATTTAATCGCTGTTTCAACTAAGTCACAACAAGTACTGCGTTTAGCTAATCGAGCTGCCCAAACATCGGCAGGGGTGTTAATTACCGGCGAATCGGGAACAGGTAAAGAGAAGTTAGCGCACTTTATTCATAAATCCTCAGACCGTAAAGATAAGCCATTTATTGCAGTTAACTGTGCTGCAATACCAGAAAATATGCTCGAAGCCATGTTATTTGGATTTAATAAGGGGGCATTCACCGGTGCGGTAAATGCTCAGCCGGGAAAATTTGAACTGGCCAATGGCGGTACTATTTTACTGGATGAAATTACTGAGCTGCCATTGGATTTACAAGCTAAATTACTGCGGGTATTGCAAGAGCGCGAAGTTGAAAGACTCGGTAGTCATCAAAAAATAAAATTAGATATACGCATTATTGCCGCCTCTAACCGCATATTGCGTGAACAAGTTGAGCAAGGCGCTTTTCGTGAAGACTTATTTTACCGTTTAGATGTATTACCGCTTAGTTGGCCTGCACTTCGGGATCGTGTTGATGACATCATCCCATTGGCTCATCACTTTATAAAAAAATACGGCAACTCTGAGTTTCATATTAGCAAGCAAGCCGAAGATGTGATGCTTTGTTACAACTGGCCGGGCAATGTACGAGAAATTGAAAACGTAATCCAACGAGCTTTAGTGATGGCCAGAGGCGTTGAAATTCAGGTTGAAGATTTAAATTTACCGCAATGTTCACCTGCAGCGGCGGCTTTTTGTGCCACGCAGTTAAAGGAGAATAAAAAGCAGGCGGAGTTTGATTATATATACAGTTTATTGAGTCGGTTTAAAGGTCATCGTACTCAAACAGCACAGGCGCTTGGCGTAACTACCCGAGCATTAAGATACAAAATTGCCGCTATGCGTGAATGCGGTATTGATATTGATGCAATTGCATAATTTGAAGGAAAAAAAGAATGTCGCCAATTGAAAGTCAACAAATGATGCTGGGCAAAATGATGGACATGCAAAAAATTGCAGGTCCAGAGAGCATAGAGCCGGCTGCTATCAGTAATCAAAATGTAAATATTAGTGAAGACTTTAAGCATGTTATTCGCTCTATCAACGCCCAACAAAATATTGCCGGTGAAATGGTTAAAGCCGTTGATACTGGTGAAAGTGAAGATGTGGTAGGTGCGATGATCGCCAGTCAAAAAGCGGGGCTTAGTTTTTCTATGCTGATGGAAATGCGCAATAAAGTGCTCAATGGCATTGATGATGTCATGCGCATGTCACTGTAGAGGCTAATATGAAAGGAGAATTAGCAAAAGTACCTGAGCAAAATGAGAGCAACCTAAAAGAAAGAGTGGTTAATCTCTCCAACAAATTAAACTTCGGCAACTCAGGTGACAGAAGTGTCGCGACCATTGCTCTACTAGCGACATTAGTAGCGGCTACTATAGTCCTTATTTTATGGACCTCGGCTAAAAACTACGTACCGCTTTACGGTAATCAAGAAAGCTACGATAAAGCCAATATTTTAGAAATTTTAGATAAAGAACAAATCACGTTCCGCATCGATACCGATAGCGGTAATATTTTAGTGCCGCAAGAAAAATTGGCTGATGCGCGAATCACGCTGGCGGCGAGAGGAATAAAAGCCTCTATGCCTGAGGGTATTGAGAATATTAGCGACAAAGTGTCTATGGGCACCAGTCAATTTATCGAATCTATGCAATACCAGCATGCCTTAGAAGGTGAGTTGGCACGCACCATTATTAACATGCAAGGCATACGTAATGCGCGGGTGCACTTGGCAGTCCCTAAGCGCAGCTTATTTGTAGGGCGTACTGAGCAAAAAACCGCAGCGTCTGTGATGGTTGATTTAGCGCCAGGACACGAACTTAAACCAGAGCAAGTGGAAGCCATTATTGCACTGATTATTGGCAGTGTGCCTGGGCTTGATTCTCGTTCTGTGTCGGTGGTGGATCAGCGTGGTAAATTACTCAGCGGCGACTTATTTGATACCACCCCAGTAGGCAAAGAAACCGATAAAAAGCTCGCCTTTATTGAAAAAGTTGAGCGCAACATAGAGCAACGCGCCTCTATTATGTTGTTGCCAATTTTGGGTGAAGGTAATTTTAGAATTCAGGTTTCTAGTGATGTTGATTTTAGTGTGGTTGAAGAAACACGTGAAATGGTTGACCCACAAAATGTATTAACTCAAGAATTTATTAAATCAGATAGCACCTTAGATCAACTGGCGGCGGGCATTCCTGGCTCTTTAGCTAATGAGCCACCAGTGCCTAATGAACAAGCTGAAGATGAAAACAACGAGCGTACTTCACAACGAAATGAGAGTAAGCGACAGTTTGAAAATGGTCGCTCGGTAACTCATACCCAATTTGAAGTAGGCCGCATTAAAAACATGAGCTTATCGGTACTTATTAATGAGCAAGTTGCTGGAACAGCTGATGGCTGGAGCGAAGCAAAGCTCGCTTCATTAGGTGAAATGGTAAAAAAGGCCACGGGGTTTAACGACGCACGCGGCGATCAATTTAACATCACTAGCTTTGCCTTTGTAGAGCAAAAGATTTTAGCACCGGGTGAAGGCCTTGAGTGGTGGCAAATGCCCGAGCTTAAAGAGTATGCCCGTTATATTGTTGGTACTTTAATTAGTTTATTACTGATTTTATTTGGTGTGCGTCCTTTAGTTAATCACTTGATAAAAGGTAAAAGTAACGAAGCAAACAACGCCATGGCAACCGCTGATAATGAGGTTAAATCAGCCTCTGCAACAGAAAGACAAAGCAGTCCGCTTGATGACGCCATTAATGCTAAATCGCAAATAGAAAACTTAACCGCCAAAGAGGGCGCAAGTGAACATCAAAATATGTCATTACCGCAAATAGGCAATGACTTTGAAGAACAAATAGCGCACATGCAGTTACTTGCTAATAAAGAAACCGAGCGTGTCACGTCGGTAATAAAATATTGGGTAGAACAAGGAGTTGAAATTGAATCAAGAAAAGCTTGATAAAGGCTCACAATTACCGGCGTTAGATCGCGCCGCTATTTTATTGCTAAGTATGGGCGAGGAAAATGCCGCCAGTGTTATTCGTAAATTAGGCCGCCGTGAAGTACAGGCTATTTCTGAGCGCATGGCTAAAATTTCAAACGTTACTCAACAGGATGTTGCAGGCACCTTGAGTGAATTTTTTGATTGCTACCGCAATGAAAGTGGTGTCAATGGCGCGTCGCGTGTGTATTTAGAGCGAGCACTTGATAAAGCCGTCGGCCGTAAGCTTGCCAAAACTATGCTTGATGATATTTATGGTGGTGCAATGAATGACGATTTACGTCGTTTAGAGTGGATCCCGCCAGAGCTTATAGTACGTTTTTTAGATCAGGAACATGTGCAAATGCAAGCGCTGTTTTTGGCCTTTTTACCCCCAGAGCAAGCCTCAGCCATTATTGTACTGTTTCCAGAATCGAAGCATGATGATTTACTGTATCGAATTGCCAGTCTTCGTGAAGTGAGCGAACACGTTATTGATGATGTGCGCTTAACGCTTGAGTCGTGTATTGAGTTTGTTGGCCGCCAAGTAGGCGCACAAGTGAATGGTGTCGATAAAGCGGTAGAAATTATGAATCGTTACAACGGTAATAAGAGCCAAATTATCGAACTAATGAAAAAACATAACACTAACGTAGCTGATGAAATACAAGAGAAAATGTACGACTTTGATGGCTTAATCAAGCAAACAGACGAGACACTAACCTTGTTGCTTAATGACATTCCTGATGAGTTATGGACTATGTCGTTAAAGGGTGTAAACAGCGAGTTTTTAGCGCGTGTTTTAGGTGCACTACCTAAACGTTTAGCGCAAGTGTACCAGCAGCAAATTGATGGTTTAAGCGCGCAACCACTGAGCAAAGTGATTGCCGCCAGAAAAGAAATTATGTCGATAGTTAGAGACATGAGCAAACAAGGTGATATTGAATATCGCTTATTTGAAGAAGAGACCGCAGGCTAACTATGAGTCAAGCATTTAGGTTTCCCACTTTAAATAAAAATGAGCAACATCAAACGCTGCAAGAGCGTTTAGATGCTGCTCAGCGTGTTGGTTGGCAGCAGGGATTTGAAAAAGGGCTTGAGCAAGGTGCTGCCGATAAGCAAAGCGAATTAGAGCAGCAAATGGAGCAACAAATAGAGTTGCGTGTTTCTGAGCGCCTCGAGGCGCAAAAAACACAGCTTATTGAACGTTTTAACACTTTATTTGATAAAGCTAATAATGAGCTACTTAACTTTAATGATGAGTTCAAACAAGACCTTGCCTTAATGATAAGTACCTTGGCTGAGCACGTTATTGACTGCGAGCTAAAAGTACGCCCCGAAATACGCGCGCAGCTTATTGAAAAAGCCATTACCTTGCTTAGCAATCGCGATGTAGTAACAAAAGTTATGTTCTCAGGGGCTGATCGCCACTGCTTTAATGATGCACGTTTAGCTGAGTTTTTAGTGCCGGTTTATTTTGACGAAGCTCTGATCAGTGGAGATGTTGAACTGGTGGCAGAGCAACAAACACATCGGTTTTCTTTTTCAGAGCGATTACAAAGCCTACTGGATGAAGTGATACCTGAAATTTTAAAAGCACAGCCGCATGACTAACCCTTTACATACCAGCTTAAAGTCTGCGCTGAAAGCGATAACCTCGCCTGAATTAGTTAAAAGTTATGGCCGCTTAACGCGAGTAAATGGTTTAACGCTTACCGCTACCGGTGGGCAATTTGCTATGGGTGAAAAATACCAAGTAGAAAGTGTTGATGGTCACTGGTATGACGCTGAAGTCGTAGGCTTTAATCAAGATGAAGCCTATTTAATGCCCCTGAAAAAAATACAAAATTTATATTCAGGTGGACGCGTTAGGCCAGTTATAAAAAACAACCATGTGGCTATTTCAGAAAAGTTATTAGGGCGTGTGCTTGATGCGCAAATGCAGCCGATTGATAACTTAGGCCCACTTGAACAAGACAGCACAAAAAGCGCCAGTAAATTGGGTAACGATTATTCTTTAACACCGCTGGAGCGCAAAGGCGTTATCGAGCCGTTAGATGTGGGTATTCGCGCTATTAATAGCTTATTTAGTGTGGGAAAAGGCCAGCGTTTAGGGCTATTTGCAGGTTCGGGTGTAGGTAAAAGTAAGTTGCTTGGCATGATGACCCGCTTTACCTCTGCCGATGTGGTTATTGTAAGCCTTGTCGGTGAGCGTGGTTGGGAAGTAAAAGATTTTATTGAGCAAAGCCTAGGTAAAGAAGGCTTAAAAAAAGCCATCGTAATAGCATCCCCAGCAGACGATTCTCCCTTATTGCGTATTAAAGCGGCCGAGCTTAGCCATAAATTGGCGGCTTATTTTAGAGATAAAAATTCAAATGTATTGCTGTTGATGGACTCATTAACCCGCTATGCGCAAGCACAGCGAGAAATTGGCTTATCGGTAGGTGAGCTGCCTGCATCCAAAGGATACCCGCCATCGGTATTTAGTAAATTAACCCAGCTGGTTGAGAGTTCCGGTAATAGTGAAAAAAGCAAAGGCAGCATGACCGCCATTTATACAGTATTAGCTGAAGGCGACGATCAACAAGATCCAATAGCCGATAATGCCAGAGCAATTCTTGATGGCCATATAGTATTGGATCGCACCTTAGCAGAAAAGGGCCACTATCCGGCCATTAATATTGGTTCATCGATTAGCCGAGTAATGCCAAATATAGTAAGTGATGAGCAGCTAAGTTTTTGTTATAAATTGAAAAAAATTTATAGCCGCTACATGCAAGTGCATGAGCTTATTCCTTTAGGGGCGTATCAGGCAGGTAAAGATCCGGAACTCGACAGTGCGGTAAATTTGTATCCACAAATCGAATCATTTCTATGCCAAGGGTTGAACGAACAAGTGGATTTTTCACAGTCAATAACTCAATTAAATGCAGTGATGGGTAAACTGAATGCTTAATAAATTTTTAGGATTACAACAACAAAAATTAGATAAAATGCTGGCCGAGCAAACTCAGTTACAACAAAGAAGTAACCTAGAGCAGCAACGTTTATCGCAACTTCAGCAGCACATAAACAGTATGGATAAAAACCAGCAAATGAGCTCGGCGCTGAGCTTACAAAATTTATCAGGGATGAAGCGTATTTTGTCTGGCTTATCGACGCAGCAACAAGCGCGTATTGATGATTCACAGCAAGATGAATTACGTCAGCAGCAAGCTTGTTTTAAGCAAATGAGCTTCACCAAAGGCATAGAAGGAATAGTGAGTAATAGGCATCGTGCTGATCAAAATAAAGCGCAGCAGCAAGAGGCTAAAACGTTAGACGAAATGATCAGCCAAGCACATAGTCGTACTCTGCATAAATAACTACTAATTTTTGCTACAATGGCGGCAAAGTAATTTAGGGTAAATAGCGTGCTGCCGGTTCAAGAAATATATACTTCACTCATTGATGCTTTAAAAGCCAACCCAATCACCTTACTGCAAGCGCCGCCTGGTGCTGGTAAATCAACATGGTTGCCATTACAGCTTATGCGCGATGGACATTATAAGCGCATCGTCATGTTAGAGCCGCGGCGCTTAGCAGCAAGAAATATTGCTAACTATTTAGCGCACTGCCAAAACGAAACGCTAGGGCAAAGTGTCGGTTTACGGGTGCGAGGTGAAAGTAAAGTCAGCACACAAACTCGCCTTGAAATAGTTACCGAAGGCATGCTTACGCGCATGTTACAAAATGATCCTGAGCTTAGTGATGTTGATTTACTTATTTTTGATGAGTTTCATGAGCGTTCCATCGCAGCAGATACCGCTCTGGCTTTTGCTTTAGAATCGCAAGCGGCACTGCGTGAAGATTTAACCATTATGTTGATGTCGGCCACCCTTGATAGCGAACGCTACACTGGGTTTTTTAATTGCCCAGTAATTCAATCAAACGGGCGAAGTTACCCCATTGACGAAATATATTGCCCAATAAAAGATGAAAGCCGCTGGCTTGATGCTATTCCACCAATAATAAAACAAGCACTCAATGAGCAAACAGGCAGTGCGCTGGTATTTTTACCCGGCCAGCGTGAAATACTGCGAGTGCAGCAAGCGTTGATCGATTTGCCCAGTAATTGTATTGTTGCCACATTATTTGGCGAACAAGATAAAGCTAATCAACAAGCTGCAATTTCACCTGCGCCTCAAGGGATGCGAAAAGTAGTATTAACGACCAATGTTGCCGAAACAAGTTTAACCATTGAAGGTATTAGAATTGTGGTTGATAGCGGCAAGCGCCGTGCAGCCAGCTTTAATTTAAAAACCGGTGTCACTGAGCTCACTACGCAAAGTATATCGCGTTCATCGGCAGTACAACGCGCAGGGCGTGCAGGAAGAATAGAGCCAGGGGTTGTGTATCGATTAGGTTCAAAACAAACTTTTGAGAGGCGAAACAGCCACGATAACCCTGATATTCTTACCTCAGATATTAGCCAACTGATGCTTGAGGCAAAGCAGTGGGGCGCAAGCATTAGTGAACTCACCTTACTTGACCCGCCGAGTGAACAACAATGCAGCCAAGCTACTAATTTATTATCTATGCTTGAAGCCATAGATAGTAACGGTAAGCTCACCACGCTGGGTAGTAAAATGTTGGGCTTTGGTGCCGATATTCGCTTAGCGCATATGTTATTAAAAGCGCAAATGTTAGAACCACAGTTAAGTGGGATTTATCGCTTAGCTATTTATTTAGTGGCCTTACTAGAAAGCCGAGTTAGCACTGCCAATGAGCTCAACCTAGCATTGCATAGTCAACAACAACGACCACATCCGGTATTTAAGCAGCAATTAAATTATTGGTTAAAACGCTTAAAATTTACCGATAGCCGCACAGATTTAAACACTGAATATTTAAGCTTATTAGTATCGCTTGGCTATCCAGATCGGATTGCTAAAAAACGCGGCAATGGCTACTTATTAGCAAATGGCGCAGGGGCTGAGCTAAACCCTGACTACTGGCATAATGACGAATATATAGCTATTGCCAGTATGGGCGGGCATAAAGGCGGGCGAGTTTTTGCAGCCACGGCGCTAAATCCATTAGCGCTTAAAGAGTATTTACCGCATTTATTCACTGAGTTGACCCGCTGCGAGTTTGATGAAAAAGCCGCTCGGTTTATTCATCAAGATGAAGTAAAACTTGGGGAAATTACCCTTAGTAGCCAACCAAGTAAACATAAGCTTGATAAAACAGAACGGGCCAAGGCATGGCTTAGTTTGTTTGCCAAACAGGGCTTTTCACTGTTTAACGAGCAAAAAGAAAGTGAGCAACTGCTTATTAGAATGTGCCTAGCTAGCAAATTGATGCCAGAACAGTTTCCTATTATTAGTCAGCAGCAGCTCATTGAAACAGCAGGTGATTGGTTAGGGGTATACCTTGAAGATATTAAAACCCTTGAGCAACTTAAAAAGTTTAATTATTTTGAGGCACTACAAAACAGTTTTAATTGGCAACAGCAAAGCGAGCTAAAATCTTTACTCCCACTGCGGCTAACAGTACCAAGTGGCTCTAACATAAAAATTGAATACCAACTTGATGGACCTGCCAAGCTTAGTGTGCGCATGCAAGAAGTATATGGTTTAACCAGCACGCCTATGTTAGCTAACGGTAAATTAACACTGCTAATGGAGTTGTTATCTCCAGGCAAGCGTTCACTACAGTTAACTCAAGACTTAGCACATTTTTGGAATAGTAGTTACCGCGAGGTACAAAAAGAGATGAAAGGGCGCTACCCCAAACATTTTTGGCCAGACGATCCTGCCAATAGCGTTGCCACTAATAGAGTAAAAAGCAGAATGTGATCACGCTTTCTTAACTTTACTTAATGTTAAATGTTGACCATGCAAATAACGAACTTTTTTGGGCGCTTTACAAGCGACTAAACTACTATTACTTTAATGCTGACATTTTACAGAGTAAGACTTACTACGCTAGTGTAAATATGAGCCGTAAGGTAGCGAGCGTTTGTAACTAATTGAAGGCGCAGCTAACAATCTAAAAGTGATAATAGAGGGAACATGCATGAAAGGCGTTATCTTTAGAGGGCTTGAGGCACTGGTCATTGAAAAATGTGGCATGGCTGCATGGGACGACTTACTTGAAAAAAATGCACCTGAAGGTCGTGTTTATATTTCTGCAGAAAGTTATCCAGATGAAGAAATAGTTGGTTTGGCACAAGATGTAGCAACTGCACTTTCTATGTCTATGCCAGAGGTATTAAAGGCCTTTGGAGAGTATTTATTTTCTCACTTAAAGGCACGTCACCCAGCTATAGTAGACAGCTTTAATAGTTTTGATGATCTCATTATTAGTATTGATAAAGTAATTCATGTTGAAGTCGCTAAGCTTTATCATGAGCCTAATTTACCTGAAATTGACGCCCAAATTATTGAAGACGGGTTTATTTTAATGCGTTACAACTCTAAGAGACAGCTTTGTATGTGCGCCGAAGGGCTTATTTTTGGTGCTGCGGCTCATTATGGGGTTGATGCTAAACTTAATCATGCTCAGTGCATGCATGATGGGTTTGATTCGTGTTTAATTGAAATAAAATATGAGACTCCCCATGGCTGAAGACGACTACAATTATAAAAAAGCGTATTTGCGCGAAAAATCAGCCAGAGATCAATTAGAAACCCTACTAGAAGACAAAACACGGGCGTTGTTTATTGCTAATCAAGAGCTGGAAGAAAAGCTCGAAACGGTCAAAAACCAACAAATAACCTTAATGCAAAGTGAAAAAATGGCCACATTAGGCACACTTTCTGCTGGTATGGCCCACGAAATAAATAATCCGCTTGCTTACATAACCAGTAATGTAGCAAGCATAAAATTTATAAAGCCCGTGTTGGTTTCGTTAATGACGGCGGCTCAACAATTTGTAGATAAATCGATTTCAGTAACGCAGTTAGAGTCTATTTTAGTTCAGCTCAACCGAGAGAACGATTTAAGCTTTATTGTGGACGATATTGATGAATTAGTTGATGATACCCAAGAGGGCTTAGAGCGTATCGCTCATATTGTTAGTAATCTTGTCGACTTTGCGAGCCTAAAAGATAACGTAACAACAATGGCAGACATTACAGAATCATTAAATGGTACGCTAAAGTTACTCGAAAACCAGCTGGGAACGTGTGCTATAGAGTTACACATTGAAAAGTTACCCCTAACACAGTGTAATATATCATCGATGAAACAAGTCTTTGTAAACTTATTAATTAATGCGAAACACGCTTGTGATGACTTGCACGAGCAGCAAGGAAAAATAGCTATTAAGCTGTTTGCCAATAAAGGCAATATTTACATAGAAGTGGCAGATAACGGCTGTGGGATGGACGCTGATACACTTAAACAAATGTTCGATCCTTTCTTTACCACTAAACCCGTAGGCCAAGGCACTGGTATGGGAATGGCTATAGTTTACAATGTACTTAAAGAGCACAATGGCACTATAGAGGTTGAAAGTGAAGTGGGTAAGGGGTCTTTAATACGTTGTTTAATACCTATTACTAAATAACTTTGTAAGCTTAAAGTTTACAATATAGGCATGGCTGCAAAGTGTGTTGTGGCTATTGAGCTTAGGTATTAGTATCTTAACTCGACACTTCTTGTCCGCCGTGTTGCTCGGCTAAATCATCAAGTTCGGCAACGGTATAATCAAATCCGCTTTCATCATATTCGTAGCTTACTTTAACGCTGTCGCCTCCATTAAAAAGACGTGTTTTTACGTCATTGACTGGCCAATCTTTTAATTCGTGTAAAAAGCGGTTAGCCACTTGTGATGACTCAAATCGGTAACTAATCTCTGTTTTCATAAATAATAATACCCTGATAATTTTACCCCCGTAGTTTGTTGATTTTTACCAAGGAGTCAAGTTATCTACATTAAAAGGGTAATAAATTATGACTTTATAGATACTTATCAGTCATAGTAATCTAAATTGGAGTGTTAACAGTATAAAGCTATTTAAAAAACAATAACCATATAACAATAACGGAGTAGGCAATGAGATATTTAGTGAGCTTAGTTGGGCTTATCGCTTTTTTAATGGTGGTACTACCGGGACCCCTTTATAAATTTAATATCGTTGAACTAGGCACTGCTTTTGCCGGTTTTAGATTAGGTGTTTATGTTGGTGGGGCAGCATTAGCCTTATTATTAGTTCAAGTGCTATTTATGCGTAAAACAGTGAGCTTAGCCAGTGCAGTGATCACTGTTATTTTTGCAGCAGTTGCTATTGCAATGCCGCTTAACATGATGAATGCAGCAAAAAGTGTTCCGTCAATTCATGATATTTCTACCGATTTAATTAACCCTCCTGAGTTTGTTGCGGTTGTGCCTTTGCGTGCTGATGCACCTAATCCTGTTGCATACGCGGGAGAAGAAACGGCAGCGCAACAACGAAAAGCATACCCAGAACTAAAATCGCTCGAGTACAACCAAACGCAACTAGAATTAGTGGCAGCTACAACAAAAGCCATGGAAAACCTTGGTTGGGAACTGGTTAATAGCGATGTTAATAATGGCATTGTTGAAGCAACAGACACCACAACCTGGTTTGGCTTTAAAGATGATGTTGTCGTGCGTATTAACGACAAAGGCAGTAAGCGTGTGTTAGACATACGCAGTAAATCTCGCATTGGTAAAAGCGATTTAGGCAAAAATGCCCAGCGTATTAAAACGTTGATTGACGAGTTAAACGCCGTTGTGGTGCAGTAATTGATAAAAATAGCCCAGCATTATGCTGGGTTTTTTGCAGTTGCTACGTCAGTTCATGTTCAGAGCTGATAATGCATACTGTGTGAGTTATAAATTTTAATAAACTATGGAGTTATTATGAAAACAGTCGGATATGCAGCAAAAAGCCAAGGTTCTGAACTTACAGAGTTTTCTTTTGAGCGCCGCGATTTACGAAATAACGATGTAGCAATAGAGATTTTATATTGTGGTGTCTGTCATTCAGACTTACATGCAGTGCGAAACGATTGGGGTGGCAGTAAATACCCATTAGTACCAGGGCACGAAATTGTTGGTAAAGTAATTTCGGTTGGTAGCGATGTTACTAAATATCAGCAAGGCGATACCGTTGCTGTAGGCTGTATGGTTGACTCATGTCAAAGCTGCGACCAATGTCATAATCACGAAGAGCAATTTTGTCGTGAAGGCATGGTTGGCACTTACAGTGGCAAAGACAGAATAAATGGTGAAATGACTCAAGGTGGCTACTCTAAGCATGTAGTGGTGCGTGAAGAATTTGTGCTTTCAGTACCTAAAAATTTAGAGCTATCTCGCGTTGCGCCTTTATTGTGTGCTGGCATTACTACTTACTCACCGCTGCATAAATGGGGTGTTAAAAAAGGCAGCCGTGTTGCAGTTGTCGGCCTTGGAGGGCTTGGCCATATGGCGGTTAAAAATGCCGTGGCAATGGGTGCAACGGTTACTGTTATTGGCCGCACTGAATCTAAAAAAGAAGATGCTATTGAGCTAGGTGCACAGCACTATTTAGTATCGAACAACGATGATGAAATGAAAAATGCACAATCAGCGTTTGATGTGATCATTGATACTATACCGGTAAAGCACGACCTATCACTGTATACACCGCTACTTGATATTGATGGCACGTTAGTGATTGTTGGCCAAGTAGGCCCTGTTGATGAGTTAAACACAGTGCCATTGTTAATGGGTCGTCGTCGAGTGGCAGGATCCTTAATTGGTGGCATTGCAGAAACACAGCAAATGCTCGATTTTTGTGGTGAGCACAATGTATTACCTGAGTGTGAAATGATCAATATAGATGAAATTAACACCGCTTATGAGCGCATGGAACGCTCAGATGTGCGCTACCGTTTTGTTATTGATATGGCGTCGATTGACGTGTAATTAATTAAAATAATGAGTATAACAAGAGCCGCTATACGCGGCTCTTTTTATACTTAATACGCTGCAGCCGTTTGTTTTGCGCTTTTATTGTTTATTTGTATAAAGCTAAGCCACCACATAAATAACCCGCCTAAAAATAATGCTCCTGCAACATACCCGGTTTGATTTGGTTGTGCCCCTTGCGCAATAGCAATGCCGCCTACCCATGGGCCAATTGCATTAGCAATATTAAAAGCACATTGTACGAGAGCACCAATCATGGCATGGCCATTGGGCGATACATCCATTAACAGTGTTTGCACTAAAGTAGAAAGCCCTAAGCTACAGCCAATAAAAAAGATCACCAGATAAAGTAAGTAGATATTATAGCTGGCACTTACATACGCAAATGCAAAAATAATAGTTGAGGCAAGGGTTAGTCCCGTGGTTTTAATTGCCGATTTATCGGCTGCTTTTCCTAGTATGTAATTACCGAGTGTGGAGCCAATACCAAACATCACCATCGCAATTGAAATAGTATAGGCGGGTGATTGGGTTACATCTAAAATAGTGTCGGCCACGTAGGTATAAATACAAAATACGCCACCAAAACCAATAATAACAATACCCAAAATAGACCAAACCAGTTTATTTTTTAATACCCCTAACTCGTTTAGTAAATTAGATTTTTGAGTATTTTTAACATTGGGTACCACGTAATAAACAAAAATAAAGGCAATAAACGCCAGTACACCTGCCCCGGCTAAACAATAGCGCCAACTCAAATTTTGCCCAACGAGCGTTACTACGGGTACGCCTACAATGGTTGCGACTGTCAGCCCCATAAATACTTTTGACATAAAGCTAGCACGCTTTCCAACAGGCGCAATATCTGAGGCCAATAATAAGGCTGCGCCAAAATATGCGCCATGGGGTAAACCACTTAAAAACCGAAACAGTACAAGTTGCTCTAATGAGCTAGCTAAGGCGCTTAAGCTATTAGCAATACACATTAAACTTAAAAATAGTAACAGCGCTTTTTGTTTACGCATGTTTGCTGTTGCCAACATTAAAATAGGCGCGCCAACAACCACTCCAAGAGCATAAGCACTAATGGCATAACCACTTTGTGATGGGGTACTACCAAATGCTTCACTAATTAATGGCAACATAGGCATCATAGAAAATTCAGATAAACCCAAAATAAAGGTGCCTAGCGCAAGTACAACTAAAATAGCGGCTCTATTGGGCTGACTCGACGGCGATGTAGTATCAACGGCCATGTAAAATCCTTGAAGGTATTGAATAAAATTTAATAACAAACAAAACGCCTGTACGTTTAAAAAATACAACACACACGTTTATTTAAAATTGAATATGGGAATGAGGAATAAAGAGACTGGCATTTTAAATTAAAAGCCTCCTCCCGTCATGGTCTAAACCATAGTTTAAGATGAATAAAATTTAACTTAAGCAAACGAAAGGCTGGTTTATATGGCCTTGCAAGCCACTCGCTCATTAAAAGCAAGATATATTAGATTAAAATGTAATGCTAGCTTGACTTTTTGTATGGTATGAATGATATTTGTAAAGTAAGCATTACTTTTTAAATAGGATTAAAGCAATGAAAACAGAATTAAATTTAAAACAACGCCAAATTAAAAATACTAGCTACTTGGTTAAATGTACCTTGATTTGGTTACTCACCTTAGCGTTATGTAGCTTTGGCCCGACATTAATTTGGGATCGCGCCGAGATAATTAGCGGCTTTTTTATAGTTGTAAATGTAATAGCCGGCATTGTAATGATTTTGGCTAACAAACGTTACTTACAGGGGATGGATGAGCTGATGCAAAAAATACATCTCAGTGCCATGGGGTTTACCCTAGGTGCAATATTGGTAGGTGGGCTTGCGTACACTAATCTGCAATTGAGTGGCTTAATTGATTTTAAAGCACAGATACCCGATTTAATGTTTTTAATGGGGGCAGTGTATTTAATTAGTGTGTATGTGCTTAATAAACACTATTGCGCAGGTGATGAATGAAAAATCGATTAAAAGTGTTAAGAGCCGAACATAACTATACCCAAGCAAGGTTGGCCGAACTGCTTGATGTTTCTCGCCAAACTATTAATGCGATTGAAAAAGGTAAGTTTGACCCCAGTTTGCCACTGGCCTTTAAGGCAGCAAGGTTGTTTGAGTTAAAAATAGAAGATATTTTTGACGACGAACAGGGTTAAAAATTAACAAAGTGCGACAATATGTCGCGCTTTTTAGATTCCTACAGCACGTATAATTTACCCACAAAAATTTTGTGGTAAATCAATAATGACTGATAAAAAAAATTCTTTAACCCCTTATTTATTCTCCCCTTTAGCGCTTGTTATAAGTAGCGTATTATCGCCAGTTGCTTTTGCAGATGACACCTCAATTGAAGTGATTGAAGTGCACGGCCAAGCACAAAATAAACACCTATCATTAGGCTCGTCTGAATCGCTATTAACCGATTTAGGAGTGGACTTTTCTGCCGCTGGTGGCATGGCCAATTTACCTGTTTTAAATGGTTTAATGGGAGATAGAGTGGCGGTACTGGTTGATGGGGCGCAAATCACCGCCGCCTGTGCTAACCAAATGAACCCGCCACTGTCTTATATTTCAGCCAATCAAATTAGTAGCTACAAAGTGGTTGCAGGTGTTTCTCCAGTAAGCGCGGGAGGCGATAATATTGCAGGTGTGATTGCTGTTAATTCTATTTCACCTCAGTACAGTAAAAATAGCGAACTTGCATGGCATTCAGGTTATGTGTCAGCCCAGTACAACACCCTTGATAACGCCAAAAAGGTCGGCGCAGGTATGCGCATTGCCAGCGATGTACTCAGTTTTAATTATCAAGGTGCTTATAGCGATGCTAACAGTTATGAAGATGGTAACGGCGATTTAGTGCTCGACACCCTATACCGCGCGCAAAACCATAGTTTAAGTGCTGCCATGCGCGATGATAAGCAACAATTAGTGGTTAAGCTAAGCCATCAAAAAATACCCTATCAAGGCTTTGCTAATCAATATATGGATATGACAGATAACACCAGCTATGGCGCTGTTGCTCAGTATAAGCGCGCTTTTACAAACAGTGAGCTTGAAGCGCAGTTAAATTGGCATAACGTAAAGCATGAAATGGGATTTTTTAGCGCAGAAAAACCCGGAAAAATGCCCATGAAAACCGACGCCGAAGATATAAGTACCCAGTTAAAATGGCGACTAGCGCTTGATAACAACAGCCAGTTACTACTCGCGCAAGAGTATCACCACATGAAATTAGATGACTGGTGGCCTGCAGTTGAGGGCTCAATGATGATGGGACCAAATGACTATAAAAATATTAATAATGGCCGACGTCAGCGTATTGCTTTGCTTGGAGAATATGAAAGCCAACTAAATACTCGCTGGTGGTTAAATGCAGGCATTCGATTTGAAAATGTAATGACCAACACTGATGATGTACAAGCATATAATGCAGGCATGGCTGCAATGAATGCAATGGCTATGGCGATGCCAAATGATGCAATGGCGGCTAAAAAGTTTAATAACCAAAACAAAAAACAAACAGATAATTTAGTTGATGCAAACGTGCTGATTAATTATCAACTAAGCAATAACGACGAACTACAAATTGGCTTAGCCCGTAAAAATCGTGCGCCTAATTTATACGAACGCTATAGCTGGGGCGTAGGTAATATGGCCACCACCATGATTGGATGGTACGGCGATGGCAACGGCTATATTGGTAATATAAACCTTAAACCAGAAACCGCACACACGCTTAGCAGCACGTACACCCGCATGGCAAAAGACGACAGCTGGCGTATAAGTGCTAACGCTTGGGTGAGCGACGTGAATGACTATATTAATGCCAACATAGTAAGAAGCTTTAACCGCACAGCGCTTGCTGCCAATACCCGTAATGTACTTATGTTTAATAACATAGATGCCAGGCTTTATGGTGTAAAGCTAGATGCGGTTTTAGCACTGCATGAGTCTAAGCAGTATGGTAGCTGGTCGTTAAAAGCTAATATTACCAACACCCGTGGTAAGCGCGACGATACTAATCAGCCGCTTTATCAAATTAAGCCGCTGCAAACCCAATTTGCTATTAACCATCAAGTTGGCCGCTTTGAAAACGCACTCACGTGGCAGTGGATCGATAGTAAAACTCGCGTAGATAGCAACCGCCTAGAAAACCAAACCGAGCAGTATCATTTACTTAATTTAAGCTCAAAAGCTAGTTGGGATGCACTTACCGTGAGTGTTGATATTACCAATCTGCTTGATGAGTATTATCAATTACCACTGGGCGGCGTAAGTATTGCTGAGTTTAAACAAGATATGTCACAGGGCTTTAACCAATTAGCTGGGCAGGGGCGCTCAATAAATTTAGCCATGAGTTACGCGTTTTAAGATGACAGAGTAAGTTAGTGCGAGCTGTCAGATTCGATTTTTGGTTAATCGAGTCTGACGGTTTATTGCTATTAATTTTTAAGTTTGCTTGTGACAAAATTCTATAAACTGCTTTAACAGCGGGTTTTTGTATTTGTCTTTATGCATCACTAACCAAAACTGCCTTTGCATGGGGTGGTTTAAATTAAGCTGTGTAATACGTCCATCTTTTAGGGCATATTGCGCGGCAAGTGATGATAAACATCCTAACCCTAAGCCATTAGCTACACAGTTTATAAGCGCTTCAGTGGTATTGAGTTCTACGCTTTGCGTCCAATTTTTAATTTGTGGCGCAAGGCTATGTAAAAAGAAGGAACGCGAGCCTGAACCAGTTTCTCTTAATACCCATTGGCTACTATTTAAGTCGTTAAAGCTAAGTTGCTTTTTTGCAGCCAATGGGTGGTTTATTGGGGCAATAATACACATGGCGTCATGGCTAAACACATTAGAGACTAAATCGCCTTGATGGGCTTGGCCCTCAATAAGTGCTATATCGAGCTCGTAATCTATAAGCTTTTGACAAATAAGCGCCGAATTAGAAATCAGTATTTGCTGTAAATAATGCTGTTGCTGCGCTCGAAAGTTACTTAGTAAAGCTGGCAATACATGGTTACCAATTGTATCGCTGGCACCAATTTTTAAGGTTCCGCTGGCAGGGGCGTTGTCTAAAAACAAGGTGTCGATAGTGTTTGCCCGATTTAATAGCTCATCAGCAAGGGGCAGTAGCTTTTGCCCTTCTTGATTTAATAGTAATCGGTTATTTACACGATCAAATAACGGATGGCCTAACTGCTTTTCAAGTTCGCTAAGCGCCATACTAACCGCCGCTTTAGATAAAAATAGTGATTCAGACGCAGCTGTAAGGGTGCTGTGCTGGGTTATGCCGACAAATACTTTAAGTTGCTTGAGTGAAATATTCATTATGCTATGTTTAGTTTACCTGAACCTATGTTCTATATAATTAGATTTAACTTAACAAAATGCAAGCGTAAACTTCTCTGTAAGTTACAACCACAGGGTGGAATAGAGATGTTTAAACATATAAAAACAAAAGTATCTGGTGCACCAACACCAATGGGCGGTTTGGCATTAGGTATTGCCAGCCTAGGTTGGGCTTGGGAGAGTATGTTTAACCTAAATGGCGTAGCACAATATACCGGTGCCGCTATTGCGAGCGTGTTATTGCTATTGTTAACTCTTAAGTTTTTACTGCATCCTCAGCTGCTTAAAGCCGATTTAGCCCATCCGGTTGTGGGAAGTGTGGTGCCTACTTTTGCTATGGCTACTTTAGTGGTGTCTAATTCTTTAGGGCAGTTTTACTCCCTTGCGGGAGATGTGCTTTGGGTTGGTGCATTTTTATTACATGTGTTGTTTTTAATCAGCTTTATTGCTCATCGCGTGATTGAATTTAAAATTGAGCATATGGTGCCAAGCTGGTTTGTTCCGCCTGTTGGGATCATTGTTGCCGATGTGGCGTTTTCAGGAAATCCGGCACTGCTGTTTCTAGCACAAGGGGCGCTTTATTTTGGCATGCTGATGTATGCAGTTATGTTGCCTATGATGATTTACCGGATCATTTTTGCTGCGCACATTCCAGATGCTGCACAACCTACACTGGCTATTTTAGCGGCGCCAGCAAGTTTATCGTTAGCTGGTTACTTTGCAGTTATCAGCGAGCCGTCACCGGTTGTTATTGGCTTGTTATTTGGAATTGCGGTACTGATGACCTTTATAATTTACGTCGCATTTTTTAAATTACTGCGCCGTCCATTTTGCCCAGGTTACGCTGCGTTTACTTTCCCTATGGTTATTGGTGCTACTGCGCTATTTAAACTTGCTGCATGGATGCATGCAGAGGGTATTGATTTGCAGTTTGTTAAGCAAATACAGTATTTAGCAACGTTTGAACTGATTGTGGCAAGTGGGGTAGTTTGCTATGTGGCGGTTCGTTATTTGGCTCACTTTAAGCTTTTTAACACTCAATTTAAGCCTCTCACCCTATCGCAATAACAATTAAACGCTTGTTTGCACTACTTCGTTGGCCGCGTGCTCAATTGCTTGTTCGGCATCTTGCTCAGCAAGCTTTGCGCGCTCTGCTTTTGAAACATAAGCCGGTTTGTTGCTTTTATGTAGCTTGGCATTAGCACGCTTATCTTTGTTATTAAATTTTGTAATGATCTTTTTTCTGCGATTCATGATTAACCCCGTAATTTTGAGCTGCGCATTATACAGGCATCTTGTTCAAAGCTGTTAGATAAATTATAAGCTTTGCTTGTGGGTCTGCCGCAAAGCGCTGTTTGTCACTTTACAAGGAGGTTATAATTAGTGTTCTTTGTTGTTAATTAAATGGAATCTGTTTTGAACAAGCTAGCTTTAGCAAGTATTGCCTTATGTGCATTTAGCGCTCATGCACAATTAAATAAACACAGTGAAAGCGTGGCCGATTACGCAGTTAATAACTATCAAAATGCACAGGTGCATACGCTTACTAATTTAGTATCGTTTCCTACGGTTAATAAAAGTGAGATCAGCGCACCACAAAACCCCGACTTTATAGGCTTTAAAGCGTTATTAAAAATGAAAGCCGCTGAACTTGGCTTTGACTACCAAGATTTAGGCTATACCGTACTCATAGGCATGGGTGAGCAAAAAGAAAAAGTAACCATAGTGACTCACGGTGATGTACAACCTGCAAACGCCAGCAAATGGAAACAAAGCCCATTTATTATTGATACCTCAGAGCCGGGTAAATTAGTTGGCCGAGGTACCGAAGACGATAAAGGCGCTATAGCCACCGCTTTATATGCGATGAAAGCCATAAAAGATAAAGGCATAACCCTTGATAACCGCATTGAGCTGATGGTTTATTTGGCCGAGGAGTCTGATTGGGGGCCGTTAACTGAGTTTATGAAAACCTATGAGCAACCAAAGTATGCGATAACCATTGATGCCTCATACCCTGTAGTGGTTGCTGAAAAAGGCTGGAGCTTAATTGCGCCAACATTTGATGCAACATCACCACAAACAGGTGTGTATGTCAGCAATGTAACGGGTGGTGCCTTTGCTAGCCAAATCCCTGAAGATGCCAGCTTAACTTTGCATAATGCGAGTACTGAATTGATGGCTCAATTAAAACAAACAGCCAAGGTTCTTAAGCAAGTAGAATTTACCTTTGATGATCAGTTAGATGGGACTTTAATTAGTGTTAAAGGCATGTCGGCTCACTCATCTGAGCCAGAGTCAGGTGTTAACGCCATTGCTTATTTGGCTGAACTATTTAAAGCCGTTGAGCTTGAAAACAACAGCGACGGTCAGCTCATTAAGTTTGTAAACCAGTTAATTGGCCTAGATATTCACGGTAAACAGTTTGGTGATATTGCGTATAAACATGACTTTATGGGGCCAATGACGGTAGCGCCCACAGTTATTGAACGAGACGGTAATAACCTAACGTTAGCGGTTAATGCTCGTCGTCCTATGGGTAAAGAGGCTGACTTACTAAAACAGCAAATTAATAGTGCGCTTACTCAATGGCAAGCTGATAATAAAGTAACATTAGCCAATGTTAAAACCACAATTGGTACACCCATGTTACTTGATGACGCGCCCCATGCGCAGAAGTTACTTGATATTTTTAAACACTTTACTGGCGATAAAGACGCAGATTTTGTCTCTATTGGTGGTGGTACCAACGCTAAGTTATTTGATAATGCCGTATCGTTTGGTCCATCAATGCCAGGTAAACGCTACACCGGTCACTCAGAACATGAATTTATTACGCTTGAGCAACTAGCACTTAATTTACGTATGTACACCGCAATGATGATAGAGCTGGGAAATATGTAATTAACCAATAGCAAAAACTAAAAAACCGCCTTGATGGCGGTTTTTTTATAACAACTAAATGTTATTGAAAATTAACGTCTGGTAAGCACTCAAACCCAGGTTTTGCAAACAAGTAGCCTTGCATTAATTCAAGGCCGACACTTTTTAGCCAGTGATATTCTTCAACTGTTTCAATACCCTCAGCTAACGCCGTTATGTTCAGTTCTTCAAACATATTTAAGCAGTTACGCACAATAGTTTGGCGTTTTGTGTCTTTGTCGATATCGCGTATAAGTGCCATATCGAGTTTAATAATATCTGTTTGAAAGTCAGCTAGTAAGTTTAATCCAGAATAGCCTGAGCCAAAGTCATCGGTAGCTGTTTTAAAGCCTAATTCTTGGTAGTAGCTTACAACCCGCTCAACGTGGCTGCTGTCTTCTATTTTTTCAACTTCAGTAAATTCAAACATAATATTAGTTGTAGGGAAATTGTACTTTTTAGCCGCTTCTAGGGTAGTGCGAATACAGCGCTCAGGCTTATAAATAGCGTTGGGTAAAAAGTTAATGCTTAGCATGGTGTTTATGCCTAGCTTAGAGGCAAGTGCAATGGCTTTAATTCTACATAGTTGGTCAAAGGTATAGCGGTTGTCGTCGTTTACTTGGGAAATAATAGAATAAGCCGACTCATTATTTAAACCACGAACCAGTGCTTCATAGCCATAAATAGTGTTGCTCTGGCAATTTATAATAGGCTGAAATGCCATAGTAAAGTCAAAATCTAGTTCGCTAGAATCAGCGCAGTTGCTACAAGATACTTTTTCGCAACTTTGTGATTTCTCGTTCATGCATCCACCTTTGAATTTAACCCACACTTAAAGGTGGTTAAGTTTCTTGTAATCCTAACAAAGTATTGAGATTTTACATAATTATATTAGCGAACATTAATATAACTCATAATAAAGTTTTTATTTAATTCATGAAAAATTAGCAGTAAGGTTATGCTAAAACATAATCTTACTGCTACGCAAAAAGTATAATTGGTTTACAAAATTAGTTAAGTGTTGCCGTTAGCTTTATGCTGGTATTGAGTAATTTTGAAATGGGGCAGCCTTTTTTGGTGTCTTCACACAGGGCTTGAAATTGCTCATTGGAAATATCAGTAATTTTTGCATTAACTACCAATTCAATTTCACTCACCGCAAAGCCATCGTCTACTTCATCTAAGCTTACTGTTGCTTCGGTGTTTATGTTCTCAGCGGTAAAGCCCGCTTCACCAAGTGCCAGCGATAAAGCCATACCAAAACAGGCACTATGTGCTGCACCCACTAATTCCTCAGGGTTTGATCCTGGCTTATCTTCAAAGCGGGTATTAAACCCATACGGCTGGTTATCTAATGCGCCACTTTGCGTTGAGATATAACCTTTCCCTTTTTTAATATCACCAGACCATGTTGAACGTGCAGATTTTTTAATCGTCATTATGTTCTCCTTGTTGAGGGTGTAGGCTTTTTAGGTTAATTAGTCATACCGTGTAGTGTTTGCAATACGTTGTAAACACTACACGGTAAAACAGCTAAAAAGCGTTATTTACATAGATAGTTGCAAAATAGAAGCCAAATAATTTAATAAACAAAACTCACGTTACGTTTGGGATTATTTATTATCCCGAATTTAGGTTATGTCAGCTATTTGCAGGTGATAAGGAGGCGTACTTTCACGGTTTTGAAACGCTAAAATAGCGTTGTTTTTAATTATTCCGTGTTCAATATTGATAGCGCGGCGAATGGTTTCGTCTTTTTGCCATTGCTCTGGACCGGCTAAAACAGTTGGCAAGTATACAATGAGCGCGGCAGAAATAGAGCGCGTTGCACTTTCCCATAAGTAGCTAGGGGTATGATCAACCGCGTAATAATCCGTGGTTTTATAGCTAAACATCGGGTGTTTAAATGTTGTTGGCTTTGCAAAAAAGAATCCCATTCCTTCATCACAACTTACATCTATTATAAGGCTATTGGGTTTTAAGCAATTGGCTTCAGATTCAATCACAAAATTGACGGGGTTTGCGGTTTCTTGGTAGGTGCCATTAACAATAATGTCAGCTTCGCTAATAAGCTCAGTAAGCGGGCGCTGCGACCCATCGTGCTCAACCACCATCATGCGAGCTTCGCCTTCAATGCCTGGGCGTACTTTAACATAATGACAATCAAGTACTTCTTCACGCACTTCATGATCGGGGCGCTGTATACAAATTGTAATATCTCTAAAACCATGAGCTTTTAATGCATAAATAGCGCCTCGGCTAACAGCGCCAAAACTAAAAATAATGGTTTTACGTTGATTACCGTAATGGCCATCAATGCCTTTTAGTTGCAGAGCATGTAACACCGCACAATAACCAGCCATTTCATTGTTTTTATAAAAAGTATGACGGCCAACATTTCCCTGTGGTGACCATACAAACATGTCTTCAAAGGCAATAAGAGTAAGCTTTCTATCAAGGGCAGCTTGGGTAATTGCTTGTTGTTGTACGCAATGTACATAGCCCCAAATTGTGCCGCCTTCTTTAAGTTCTTGTAAATCAGCAAGCACTGGTTTGGCAATAATGACGGTGCCTAATTGGGTTAAAATATCACTGCGGGTGGCAATGCCGCCTGTCAGTGCTGCAATTTCTTCGTCGCTCATATTAAATGCCGCGCCATAACCTTGCTCAAAAATCATATTTTTTCTGAGTTTTTCAGGTATACGCATTAAATGCGCAGGATGAATAGGGTAGCGTCTTTCATCTGTTTTACGTGATGTTCCAATTACGCCAATAGTTAATTCACTCATGCTATATCCTTGATTAAAGTATGCTGAGTTTATAAACGAATAATGCTACATCGCTAACAAACAAAGAGGGGTTTTACAGGCAAGCTCACGCCATGGCTGTAAAAATAATGCTTGGTAAAGGGTGTTCTTTTAATTAACTGTGCTAGGTGTAATGAATGTTGAGCAGGCAGAGGGTAGAGTGTTAACTTGCATTGAACAACAAGTTGAAACGTTAACCACTATAACAGCTATGTAAGATATAAAGTGAGATTAAAGCGAATATGCGTGTATTGGTTTTTATAAGCGGCTATTTGCTGCGTTTGCACCGCTCTGAGCAATAAATAACGTTATCCCAATCTCGTTGCCACTTTTTACGCCACGCAAACGGCTTATTGCATACTGGGCAAATTTTTTGCGGTAAGTTAAGTTTTTTGTGCGCCATAATTAGGTGTTCTCTTTATTGCTGTTACTGCGAGTTTTGCGTTTTACACGGGTGATTTTTTGAGTCGGAGTCACGTGTTTTTTAAGAATTTTACCTATGGCGCGTTTTACATCGGGCCGCTCTCGGTATTGCCATAGCCGTTCGCGGGCTTCTTTTGAGGCGGTGGTTAAATCAAGCATCGGCTCAGGGTAGTCTTCACCTAGTTTAAAGTCGTTAAATAGCGCTTCCATGGGCGTTTGCTCCCAAGGTTGATGTAAATATTCAATAGGGAGCTTTTCAAGTTCAGGGCACCATTTTTTTATAAACGCACCGGTTGGGTCTTGATCCTCCGATTGCTTAATTGGGTTGTAATGGCGAATAGTATTAATGCCAGTAACCGATGCCTGCATTTGTATTTGCGGATAATGAATACCTGGCTCAAAGTCTAAAAAGTAATTAGCCAGCGGAAAACTTGCCTGTTGCCAGCTGATGTTTAAATGATGGGTTACAAAGCTCACCAGCATAGCGCGCATTCTAAAGTTAATATAACCGGTGGCTTTTAAACAGCGCATGCAGGCATCAATAATAGGAATACCGGTTTGCCCCTGTGCCCAGCGTTCAATATCGCTAGTAACCTTAGCGTCATCACGATACGGAAATGCATGGTAACCCGGATTTAAGGCTTTAAATTCCATGCTGCATTCGCTTTCAAACTTTTGCATAAAATGGCAATGCCAATGCAGGCGAGATACAAACGCAGCAAGCGGACGCTTCCAGCCTTTTTTATTGGGATGGGTTGAATGGTATGCGTCAATCGCCATTTGATACACTTGCCTCAGGCTGATATTTCCCCACGCTAAATAGGGCGATAACCTAGAGCAATGCGTACGGCTTAAGCTTGGGCTGGATATTCCTTTTTGATAACCCTTACCGCGTTCAGCAAAAAAGCTTTGCATTACTTCACGGGCAAGTCGCGGCCCTCCGAGTTGAAAGTTGTCATCGTCAGCTGTGTAATTGTCTGGTAATTCTGGCGATTGGTAGTGTGTGAGTGTCACTGTTTTAATGTGTTTCCAATCTGGGATGGCAATTGGCGCTTGCATTGTTTGTTGCCAGCATTCATTCCAATTATTGCGATTTTTTTTACCCCGAATGACAGCCCCCGTTGGTGACTCTAACCAGTTAATCTGATTATGTTGGCACCATGCTTTAATCGCTTTATCGCGCTCAAATGTATTATTTAAGCCGATTTCTTGGTGACTAAAGAGATTAATTATTTCAAACTGGGTGAGTAGCTCTTCAAGCAACGACTGCATATTTTGTTTAAATATGTACACGCAGCTATTAAAGCGATCAAGTTGTTGGTTTAAATCACATAGTGACTGATACACAAAGCGCCAATGTCGCTCGTTATAATGAGCATCTTCGAGTAACAGCGGCTCAAAGTTGTACAGCAATAATGTTGGAAGCCCATTGCTAAACGCATGTTTAAGCGGTTGATGATCGCTTAAGCGTAAATCGCGTTTAAACCAGACAATGTTTATTTTTTGGCGCATGAAATTAAACTATTTGCTAACGGTGTAGTATTAATGAAGATCCAATCTATAAGTACGTATTGCCTAGTACTAGGGTTTAGTTTTTAACTTAAAAGTGAGAAATAATGTTTTTAGATTTAATTCAAAACAACAACCGCTCTGTTTATAGCTACTTAGTTGGCGGTATTAGTCCACGACCGATTGCATGGATAAGCACCCTAAGTAGTGAGGGGGTAAGCAATATTGCACCTTACTCTTTTTTTACCGTAGCAAGTTGTCAGCCTGCAGTGCTAAGTGTGACTCAAGTTAACCCCAGTGATAAAGCCAATAAAGATACACTGACAAATTTACTAGCCACCAAAGAATGTGTGGTTAATATTGTTAGTCATGCCTTAGTAGAGCAAATGAACCAAAGCTGCGCTAATTACCCTAATAATGTCAGTGAGTTTGATGAGGCCAGCATAGAGAGAGTCCCAAGCCAGTTAGTTAATCCGCCGAGTGTTGCAGCTTCAAAAGTACGCTATGAATGTAAGCTTCGAGAAGTGATCACTATTTCAGATGAACCAAGCGGTGGCAAAATGATGCTCTTAGATGTAGTGGGAATTTTTATAGATGACGCCACGTTGGTAAATGGCTACATAGATCCGACACGTTTAGATGCAGTAGGTAAAATGGGCGGCGATTACTTTAGCACCACCAAAGATAAGTTTGCATTAAAACGCCCACAACTTTAAAGGTGAGCGTTTTAATTACATTAGGTTAAACCGCACGCTATTTACTCTGTTTTTGGTAAAAACAGTGCACTCATTGCCCCCAAAAAACCTAACCCACTGTAAAGCAAAATAAGCTCTGCGGTTGATAAAAACGATTCTAATAAGCCTATACTGCCTAACATCAGTAATAAAACCCCAATAACGGTATTACTAACCGACACATAATCGGTGCGTTTGTTACCCTCTGCCATATCGACGAGGTACGTTTTTCGCCCTAAGCGTACTCCTTGGTGCGCAACTGAGAGTAAAAAGTACAAAATAGGCATAGCCCACCAATTTAGTAGCAGCTCGTTATACCAAGTTGCAATAACAAATACAGCCAGCCCATTAATGGTAACCAAAGTGGCACTGAGTACCAGCACTCGCTGGCTAGATAAGTCACTTAAGCGCCCCCAAATCGGCGCTGAGACTAGGCTTGCAAAGCCGGAAACGGCAATAAAGGTGGCAAGTAAAGAAAATTCAAACGACTGTTTACTGGCTAAAATAATATAAAAAGGGGCACTCAATGCTGAACAAAGCAGTAAGGCACGTGTAATAACAAAATGCGCAAACTGTTTGTCTTGGTATAAAATTTTTAACTTTGAAAACGCGTGCAATAGGCCATTATTAGCTCCTTCGGTAGCGCCACTATATTCGTTAATTTGTGCATAAAAAAACGCGGCAATCAGCCACATTAATGCACCCAGTAGTAAAGCGATGATCACAATGTCTTGATCTTTTTGCTGTGAAAAAAACCACATCATGAGACCAAACGTTAAGGTGGCAAAACCGGCAATACTCGCAGCAAGCCCGCTAATATTACCGCGTTGCTGTTTAGGAATAACTTTGCCCAGCACATCTTTTGCAGCGACAGAGTTAAACCCTCTAGCAAGGCTAAATAAAATTAATAAGCCAATAATGGCGTAGCCTGCTTGTGCGCCCTTGAGGGTAAATGCCACCGCAACCATGGCTAAAATGCATCCTGCTTGCATCACTGCACCTATTACCCATACCCATTTACGAACGGGGAGTTTGCGAATAACGTTAGCAATAGCAAGTTGGGGCAGCAATGAACCCGATTCTCTGATTGGTACTAACCAAGCAATAAAGCTCGCTGGCACGTTTAAGCTTTGCATTAACCACGGCAGCGTTATTTTGGGGTTGAGTAGCGCATCAGCAAACTTACTAAACAGCTGGCTAATGAGTAAAATAATAAAATTACCGGGTACTTCCTGACAGGCATTGTCGTCGATGGCCTTGCAAGCTCGGGCGTCTTCTTCATTGTTTAAGCGTTTATAGATTTGTTCTTTTGTCAGTTTTTTCACAATTAATAACTACGCTATCAGTGTAAATATTTAGATATATTAAGATGGTATGCTTAACTTTTCTACTGTTGGGATTACAAAGTCATTTTACCTGCTAAGAATAAAGGAACCCCAAATAAACACAAAAAAATCAGCTAAGCGCTGATTTTTTGTTTGTACTAAAGCAGCGTCTTATTCAAAATCACGAGCACTGTGGCGCTCTGCCATTTGTTCTTCTTCTGGGCCCCAAGTACGATTAACACGGCGGCCTCGTTTTACACCTGGGCGCACAGCTATTTGCTTAGCCCAACGAACCACATGGGTATAAGATGCAACATCTAAAAATTCGGCGGCATCATATAAGTCGCCTAATACCAGTGAGCCATACCATGGCCATATTGCAATGTCGGCAATTGAATATTCGCTGCCTGCCATGTATTCGTTGTCACTTAAATGGCGGTTTAGTACATCTAGCTGACGCTTAGTTTCCATGGTGAAACGGTCAATCGGGTATTGCATTTTGGTTGGCGCATAGCTGTAAAAGTGACCAAAGCCGCCACCTAAATAAGGCGCCGATCCCATTTGCCAAAACAGCCAATTACGACATTGTGTTTTAGCTTGAAAATCATGAGGAATAAGCGCATCAAACTTTTCGCCAAGGTATTGTAAAATAGCGCCTGATTCGAATACAGGGGTTGCTGGTGTTGTAGAGTGATCCATCAACGCAGGTATTTTTGAGTTTGGGTTTATATCAACAAAATCAGAGCCAAACTGGTCGCCTTCACCAATATTAATTAAATAAGCATCGTACTCAGCCTCAGTAATACCAAGCTCCAATAGCTCTTCAAACATAATACTGACTTTTTGCCCGTTGGGGGTCGCTAATGAGTAAAGCTGAAATGGATGTTTGCCAATAGGCAATGTTTTATCGTGAGTTGCTCCTGCAATTGGGCGGTTAATGTTTGCAAATTTACCGCCACTTTCATTGTCCCATGTCCATACTTTTGCTGGGGTGTAGTCGTTGTTATCACTCATAAATAGCCTCTAATCGTTTAAACGTGCGTATTTGCTTTGCCCGTTGTTGCTTTTAATTTATCTGCTTTTGCTAATTTATACCCTAAAAAGAATCCACTAAGTGCGCCAAACAGATGGCTTTCAAACGAGATGTGAAACCGTTGTGGTAACACGCCCCAAATAAAGCCACTGTATAAAAAGGCCACCACCACGGCTATAAAAATAGATTTAAAAGAACGTCTTACAATGCCATAGCATAAAATAAATCCCCATAACCCATAAATAACGCCACTTAATCCGACATGAATATTGCCACGAGCAAACATCCATACCAGTAATCCACCGACTAATGCGGTGAATATAAATACACTATAAAAACGCTTTACGCTGTATTGGCAAATTAACCAGCTTAAAACAATGAAGGGCAGCATATTACTAGCAAAATGCCACCAGCTACCGTGTAAAAAGGGAGCGCAAAGAATACCAATCAGCCCTTGAATGCTGCGTGGGTAAATACCTAAACCATTTAAACTAATGCCTGGCAGGCTATTAATTAGTTGCAACACAAAACAAATAGTCACAATGCTTATAATGGCAAAACGGGTGCTGCTAAGTAACGACAAGGTGGATGGTTTATTTTGCATACGGTGCCCTTATTTATATTAAGAGTGGCCAGTATAGGAATAGTGGTGAGTAATGAAAAGCAAATTAAAAAGCACAGCGATTAAACTGTGCTTTTTATGCTGATTAATTGTAATTAACCAAGCTTGGTAAGTAATTTTTTAGCTGCTAGCTCAGAGCTTGCAGGGTTTTGACCGGTGATCACTAAACCGTCTTCAAGCGCAAGCACGCCCCAGTCGTCGGTTTTTTGATAGTCACCACCTTTTTTGATCAGCTCGTCTTCGACTAAAAATGGCACTACATCTGTTAATTGTACAGCGGCTTCTTCAGTGTTACTAAAGCCGGTAACTTTTTTACCCGCAACCAATGCATTGCCATCAGCATCTTTTGTATTTAAAAATGCGGCGCTCGCATGACACACTGCTGCCACTGGCTTTTGTAATTTTACAAAATCTTCGATGAGCGAGATTGAATCTGTGTTATCTACTAAATCCCATAATGGGCCATGGCCGCCTGGATAAAATACCGCATCAAAATCTGAAGCATTCAGTTCACTTAGTACTTTTGTGTTTGCCATTAATGCTTGCGCTGTACTGTCGTTGTCGTATCGCTTGGTTGCATCAGTCTGGAAGTCGGCTAGTGTACTGGTTGGGTCGATTGGTGGTTGGCCACCGTTTGGTGAAGCTAGAGTGATTTCTGCGCCAGCATCTACAAATGCATAATAAGGGGCGGCGAATTCTTCTACCCAAAAACCTGTTTTCTCACCGGTATTGCCTAAATCAGCGTGTGAAGTAAGTACCATTAGTATTTTCTTAGCCATTATTTTTTCCTTCTGATGATTTAAAATTGTAATCTTTGCTTAGCAATTACTATATGCACTAACCCAACCTTAAACAACGATGATAAATTTAACTTTATTGATTTAATAATTGATACAATTGGAGGGTTGAAGTTAAAACCGCACTGGAGCGTCCATGAAAGTCTCGTTTGAACAATTAAAAAGTATGGTGGTATTTGCACAAATAGTTGAGCAGGGCAGTTTAACTGCAGCGGCAAAGCAACTAGGGTTAACACGGGCGGTAGCCAGTTATCATTTAAAAAAGCTAGAAACGCAACTTGAAGTAACCTTACTTAATCGTTCAACACGGACCATGGCCCTTACTGAAGCCGGTATGGCTTACTATGAGCGTTGCCGAGTTATTACCGAGCAGGCTAATGCTGCCAATCAACAAATAGAAAATATAAAAAGTGAGCCCCAAGGATTATTAAAAATTAGTTGCCCGGTTAATGTGGGGATGCAATTAATAGTGCCTGCAATTAATACCTTTAAGCGCCAATACCCCAAAATTGATATAGATTTACAGCTAACTGATGATGTGGTGGATATTATTAAACACGGATTTGATTTTGCTATTAGGGGGGTTGCGCTGCGCGATTCAAACCTACAGGCAACCAAGTTAACCACTATGAGTACTTGTATTTGTGGCGCACCTGATTATTTTTCGCATTATGGCAAGCCCACTACGCCCGATGAATTAGCACAGCACCAGTGGGTAGTTTATCAGTTAGGGAGTAAAATCTTGACCTTGCAAAAAGACGGTAAAAAAGTCGACATTACTATGCAAGGATCGCTCAGTACCAATAATGCCGCTGCACGGACTGCATTTGTAGAGGCAGGACATGGCATAGGGCGTATACCGCTATACGATGCATGGCCAAAAGTACAAGCGGGTTTACTGCAAATTATAATGGACGACTACAAAAGCAAAGACATTGAATTGTACGGAGTTTTCCCGCCAGGAGCGACGGGGTCTAAAAAGTTACGTTTGTTTGTTGATTATTTAAAAGCGTATTTTGTAAAACAGCATACGGCATTAGGTATGCGTAAGGGCTAGCGCTCGGTTAAATAAGGCAACAGCTTGTTGATACATTGCTATGGCGAGAGCTGCATCGTAGCGCTCGCCTTCATCACGCATAAAGGCATGTTGCGCGTTAACTTCTTGCCATTGGTAATTTATGCCAGTGCGAACAGCTTGCTGGTATATTTTGTCTCGGCCATCTTGTGGTACATGAGGGTCTTGCTTACCCCAAATAAAATGAATTTCACCGAGTATATCGGCCATACGTTCAAACGAGTTATTTCCGGGTTGTGCGGGCAGTGTATTACTGTGTATATCGGTGGCGTATAAACAAAATGCAGCTTTTATGAGTGGGTTTAATGCGGCTCTGTAAGCTAAATGCCCACCAATACAGACTCCCATAGCCCCAACATTTCCTGAACAATAACTTTGGCGTTTTACAAACTCGATAAGGCTTTGTGTGTCGCTATCATGATGCTCTAAAGGTTTAGCCCATTTATCGTTATTACCTTTATCTTTGCCTTCGTCATCATAAGCCAGAACAGTTCCGATAGGGTTAAGCTCATGAAACACTTCTGGCACAAGTACCACAAAACCATGACTGGCTAAAATAGCTGCACTGCGGGCAATAGGTGCCGTTTGCTGGAAAATTTCAGAATAAAAAATAATGGCAGGGTATTGCCCCGATGTTTGTGGGCGGTAAATAGTGGTTCGCATTAACCCTGTAGGCGTTGGTAAGTCAGCGTTATGGTGTTGAATGATCATAAAAGCGCTCAGTAAAATAAATATAATAGCTGAGCGCGGTCAAATAAACACGCCCTAAAGTTTAAATACTTGCAGGCATTTTATTGCAACTTGCGTAATAGCTAACCGTAGCTGGCCAATCAGAAAATATACCGATTACACCAACCTCTTTTGCAAGCACATCAACCACGGTCATCATGTCACCATCGTTATCTATAACATCACTAATTGACTGGTAATAGTATCCGCCTCCATTATTCAGCGGCCCTGAACGTTCAAGACTCCATGCAATAATATTAAGCCCTGCGGCTTTAGCATCAATAGCGTACTGTGATGGCACGATATTACTTTCATTATCTATGGTTAATAGCATCCAAATGGGTGGAGCAATAATTTTAACACCGTCATTAAAAAGCGAAGCCATACTAGGTTGCCATGTGTCGGGGTTGTTAGGATCAAACCCTGCATCGCTGTCTCGGCCATCTAAATACACACTTTGCGCTGCAAATTCAGGGTTAGTATTAATCCAATATTGTACGTCAGCTAAATTAAATGATTGCGGAAAAACATGCGAAGCGGGTACCTCCATTTGCGTGTATTCATCTAGCATTTTTTGTGCGTATTGCGTTTGGGTCATACCGTTAAAGGGCATACTCACTTGAGGTGATTTAAGCTCTGGGGTCATTTTTACTCCGAGCTGTTTAAATAGTGCAATACTTTGTTTATGGGTCATGAGAGTACCTGAGGTGGCGTATAAGTCAGTGCGCCAACTTGGTGTACCTTTCATGTAATCGCTAACATTAGTGGCGCTGGTGTTTGCGCCATCCATTTTACCCTCAAGGGTTAAAAACTCTGCCAAGCTAATATCACTGGTACAACATTTAGCTGAAGCAGGCGTGCCACTGTTAGAGTTTGCTGGAGTAAATGGCTCACTGCATTTAGCCGCAAGTTCTGGAATAGATAAAATGTTAGTGGTGGTGTGCAAGTCGCACTGAGAATGGCGGCATACTAGCTCTTTATCATTGGTAAAGGTGACATCGCATTCGACAATACCGGCGCCCATACGAGCAGCCGCTAAGTAAGACTCTTGTGTGTGCTCTGGGTATTGCATGGGGGCACCACGGTGACCAATTGAAAAATCAGTACGATAAAAAGGGCCTTCTTTACACGATTCTAATTGTGTTTTTAGTGCGCTGTCAGCCATATCGTCAATTAAGTAGTCGGGGCGAGTACCTAGTTGCGTATTGGTGCCTTGAGCTACTTCAACAATAACCGGGGTAGGTACTTCAACAATTTCAACGTCAGTGTTGGTAACAACCACTTCTTTTTCGACTATTTTTACATCGTCATCACAGCCAGCGAGTGAGCTTAATAATAAAAAAGTTGTTAGAAAAGGTATGCGCTTCATTATTTGTCCTTAAAAATAAAAGTGGACGCTACCTTACTAATTATTAATGACAATTTCACTACAGAGTGATTAATTTGCTGATTTAGCCATTATTTGGTTTACCACTAAGGCAGACAGCATCACTCCCGCGCCAATACTTAATCTAAGTAGGTCTGCGTCTCTATTCCAAATAAGTACATTAACAATAATACCGGCAGGAATAAGCAGGTTATTCATCACCGCCAAAGCGCCTACATTAACCAGTGTTGCGCCTTTATTCCACATAAAGTAGCCCAAACCTGAGGCTACAATACCTAAGTAAATAAGAATGCCCCATTGCGTTGAGCTGGTAGGTAACTTCTCGGTATTGCCAAACAGCGCATAGCAAGCGCTGGCTATAACAAGCGCACCAATAAAAAACCAGCCAAATACGGTTTTGTCATCCAGTTTTTGATTAACCATTAAACGCTTGTAGCTTACTTGCCCTGTAGCAAAACTAATATTAGCGCCTTGAACTAATAATAAGCCAAGTAGAAAGTCGTTGGTTAGGTTTTCATACCGAATGGTAATAGCCCCTAACACGGCAATAAAGGCAACAATAAAAAATTGCCAGTTAAACTGTTTATTCAATGCGTCGTTTAAAAGCGTAATGTAAAGTGGCGTCATTACGGTAAATAACAGCACTTCTGGCACACTTAAAAACAAAAATGAGTGGTAATAAAAGCCATACATAACCCCCAGTTGCAGTGCGCCTATCAGCATGAGTTTAAACGCAAGTGGGGTAGGGATTTTCTTTAAAAAAGGCAAAAATACTAACGCTGCTAAAGCCACACGAATTAGCACACTAAACCACGCATCAACTTGGCCTGCTAAATACACACCAATTAAACTAAACGAAAACGCCCAAAGAAGGGTAACTGCAAATAAATAGCCCATAACACTCATCTTGTCTTAAGTAATGGTGTCAGTTTATCTGTTATATATTGTTCTATAAACAATAAAAGCCCGCAAGCGGGCTTTTATATCAGTTGATTAAAAATATTAATTAATCAACTAAACCACGGCGCTTAAGCAATGCATCAGTCGTTGGTTTTTGGCCTCTGAACTCAATGTAGCTTTGCATTAAGTCGCGGCTGTTACCTTTTGATAGGATCTCTTTACGGAACTTATCGCCATTTTCGCGCGTTAAGCCACCATTGTTTTCCATATGAGCAAAGGCATCAGCGGCAAATACTTCAGTCCATAGGTAAGCGTAGTAACCTGCTGAGTAACCACCTGCAAACGTATGGCTAAAGTAGTTTGATTTGTAACGAGGTGGTACAGGGTAGTAATCAATACCGTGTGCCTTTAACGCTTCACTTTCAAACTTTTGTACATCAGTTACTTTTTTGTCAGAACCAAATGAGTGCCATTCCATATCCAGTAGTGCTGCAGCTAAATATTCAGTGGTACCAAAACCTTGGTTGAACTTTTGCGACTCAAGTACTTTATCAAGTAGTGCTTGAGGAATTGGCTCACCTGTTTTGTAATGCTTAGCGTAGTTAGCTAATACACTTGGCTCAATCATCCAGTCTTCATGTGCTTGTGATGGAAATTCAACAAAATCACGCGCTGTAGCAGTACCTGCTAGGCTTGGGTATTTAACGTCAGAGAATAAACCGTGTGCTGCATGACCAAACTCATGGAACATAGTTGACACTTCGTCAAACGTCATTAATGTTGGCTCGCCTTCTGCTGGCTTTGGAATATTTTGTGCATTATAAATAACCGGTTTTGTGCCTTTTAAGCCGCTTTGGCTTACGTATGCACTCATCCATGCACCGCCACGTTTACCTTCACGTGCATATGGGTCCATGTAAAATAAGCCTATTGCGCTGCCATCAGCGTTAAATACTTCAAACGCCATGACGTCTTCGTGATAAAGCGGTAGGTCTTTACGCTCTTTGAATGTAATGCCGTAAAGTTTTTCCATTGCAAAGAATAAACCGTTATGAATAACCGATTGCATTTCAAAGTAAGGCTTAACTAAGGCTGGATCTAGGTCGTATTTTTCAGCACGCACTTTTTCTGCATAGAAAGACCAATCCCATGGTTTTAGTTCAAAACTTTCACCAGAATCGTTAATTACTTTTTGAATCGCTTTTGCTTCTGCTTGCGCTTTTTCGACTGCTTTTGGCGCTAGGTCATCTAAAATACCGTACACGTTATCAGTGGTTTGAGCCATGCGTGAAGTCATTACATACGAAGCCCAATCTTTAAAGCCTAACAGTTCTGCTTTTTGTGCACGTAGGTTAGTTTCTTTAATAATGATAGGGCCGTTGGTTTTAGCTGCACGGTTGGTTGATGCTTTAAAAATCTGCTCACGCAGTTCACGGTTTTCAAGGCTAGATAAAATAGGCTGTTGTGTGGTGTTCACTAGGGTGATCATGTAGCCATCTTTGCCTGCTTTTTTAGCAGCTGCTGCAAGACCTGCAATTTCACCTTCAGATAAACCAGCTAGTTTGCTTTTATCTGTTACTAAAATGACGTCTTCTTTAAACGATTTTAATACGTTTTGAGAAAACTCTGTTGATAACTTTGCAAGCTCAGCGTTAATTTCACGCATTTTTGCTTTTTCAGCATCGTTTAATTTAGCACCGGCTTTAACAAATTGTTTGTAGTAAAAATCAACAAGACGTTGATCTTCAGCGCTTAACTTATCTTTGTTGTCGTATACTGTTTGTACACGTTCGAATAATGCACCATTTAGGTAAATGTCATCAGAGTGTGCTGAGAACACAGGCGCCATTTTTTTATCAATGCGTTGGTACTCATCGTTAGAGATAAGACCTGATAAGTTGTAAAATGCAGCTGATGCGCGGTTTAATAACTCACCAGCAAGTTCCATTTCTACCAACGTGTTTTCAAAAGTTGCTGGTTCTGGATTATTGGCAATTGCCAAAATTTCTGCATTATGTTGTGCAATACCTGCATCAAATGCAGCTTCGTATTCAGTAGTACCAAACTTATCAAACTCAGGAGCCATGTATTGCAATGGGCTTGGTTTAAATAATACATTGCTTGCGTTGATATCTTGCACTTGTGCTGTGCTTTGTTGTTTTGTTTCTTGGGTGCTTTCAGAAGAACAGGCAGATAATAAAAGTGCACTAGCAATCGTAGTGGCGATCAGTGTTTTACGCATAATAACTCCATAAAAAATAGTAGCCGAAATAGGCTTTTCGAGTCGAAAACCCAGTTAACTTACCAAATTTTGACTTATATACAACAAAGTTTATCGATTTAAAGCGGGATTTAAACGCAAATTAGGTGATAAAAACTCGGTATGTAAATAAAAAAGTAGAAAAATACAGCAATTATGCAATTAGCTTTAAGTTTGTTGCTGCGTATTTAAGCTAACCGCATGCTAAACTTGGGGTATTATTAGCGCATAAAAATAATCGTTTGTGTGCGACCTTATACATGGAAAATCAATGAACTTAGAACAAATTAATCACATTCTCGCCTTCGTATTGTTTAGCTACAACGACATTCACATTACCGTGGCAAAAGTAATTCAAGTACCCCTAATTTTGTTTACTATGTGGGTTGTGGTGACTCAGATTGGCAAGTTAATTAAAAAGTCATTACTTGCACGAAAAATGAGCCCAGATGCAGTGCATTTATTCACGCGTTTTTATTTCATTTTAAGTATTGCGATTTTACTTTTTACCTCCCTTGAGGTGCTTAACATTCCACTAACCGCATTTGCCTTTGTATCGGGTGCCATTGCCATCGGTGTGGGGTTCGGTGCACAAAATATTATTAATAACTTTATTAGTGGCTGGATATTAATGTGGGAGCGGCCAATCCGTATTGGTGACTTTTTAGAGGTTGGCACTGCAAAAGGGGTGGTTGAAACGATTAATACTCGCTCTACTCGTATTCGCAGGAACGACGGTGTTCATATGCTGATACCCAATAGCCAGTTATTAGAAAACACTGTAACCAACTGGACGCTTATTGACGGTAATGCGCGCTCATCTGTGAGCGTAGGCGTAGCTTATGGCTCTGATGTGTTATTAGTTAAAAAGTTAATTCAGCAAGTATTAGATGAGCATGAGGCAATACTGGCAACGCCTCAATCAACCGTATTGTTTGATGATTTTGCAGATAGCTCGCTAGTTTTTAATGCTATTTTTTGGGTGTGCGCTGAATCAGAAACTCGATTAAGACAAGTCCGCAGTGATATTCGTTTTAGTATTTATGAAGTGTTTGAGCAACACGATGTGGTTATTGCATTCCCGCAGCGAGATCTTCATATTGATGGTGAAATTGTTCTCAAACGCTCATTAGTGAAAAAGTAGTATTTAAAAAAGTGTCGCGTTATTTCGCTATATTTTTTAACAACTCAATGTAAGGACATATGTCCGCTTTTTGGTTGTTTAGTTGCTAAAAGTACACTAAATGTCGGGATAGTGCGGTTAAGTGTTAAAAATAAGTTTATTTTTTAGTGTTCAATATGCGGTAAATATATTACAGCATGATATAATCTCGCGCATTCAGTCAGCCTTATTTATGCCGTTTTTGTACTCTCGGTAATAAGGTCCGCGCCGCATAGAGCAAGTCGCGAAAAATTGACTGAATCCGTAATTATTTAATTGCGCAACACATCAACCGTTGAACAAGAGTGCACTAAAAAGGTTAACCCCGACATGAAAGCAATGAAAAGATCTACGTTAGCAACCCTTATCAATGCAACGTTGTTCTCTGCCGTAGCAGGTACGTCAATTTCAGCCGTAGCTGCTGAGCAAGAAACTACTGCTAAGAAGAACCAACTAGAAGTTATTCAAGTTACTGCTCGTAAACGAGTAGAAAACGCTCAAGAAGTGCCTGTTGCTGTTTCAGCCCTGCAAGGCGATAGCTTAGATGCTTACAGCTCAGCTGGTATGGATATTCGTTTTATGAATGCGAAAATCCCAAGTTTATCTATTGAATCTTCATTTGGCCGTTCATTCCCACGCTTTTATGTACGTGGCCTTGGTAACACTGATTTCGATTTGAATGCTTCGCAACCAGTGTCGCTTGTGGTTGATGAAATTGTACAAGAAAACGCAATCTTAAAAGGTTTCCCTGTATTTGACGTAGCACGTGTTGAAGTGCTTCGTGGTCCTCAAGGTACATTATTTGGTCGTAATACACCGGCTGGTCTAGTTAAATTTGATACCGTAAAACCAAGTCAAGAATTTGAAGGCTATGGCTCTGTATCTTACGGTAGTCGTGGTGCTGTTGACTTTGAAGGTGCTGTTGGTGGTTCATTAACAGATCGTTTATCAACACGTGTTTCAGTACTTTGGCAAGATAAAGACGATTACATTGATAATCGTGCACCAGGTTTTGAGCAAAAAGATGCTTTAGGTGGTTACACTGAACAAGCAGCCCGTATTCAATTTTTATATGAAGGTGACGATTTCACTGGATTATTTAATTACCATGTTCGTGATTTAGATGGCTCTCCAATTGCCTTTCGTGCTAACACTATCAAACCTGGTACTAACGATTTAGTTGATGGTTTTGAAAATGACGTGGTGTATCACGATGCCGCATCTCGTGCGACGCAGCAAGTGGAATCGCAAGGTGCAAGCCTTAAGCTTGAGTGGGACTTAGCTAATCATACAGTAACGTCAATTTCTGGTTGGGAAAGTGCAGAAATTTACTCTCGTGCTGACATCGATGGTGGCTACGGTGGGTTCTCTATCAATGATGTTCCAGTTGCAATGGGCCCTGGTTTTATTCCTTTCTCTTCAGAAAGTGCTGATGGTATTCCAGATCAAGACCAATACACGCAAGAACTTCGCTTATCAAGCAACTTTGCCGGTGACGTAAATTACCAGGTGGGTGTTTTTTACTTCGACGAAGCATTAACGATTGAAAACTTTAGCTATGATACAGCCAATAATGGCGTATTAAACGGTTTTGTTAGTCAGCAGCAAGATACTAAAGCATGGGCTGTATTCGGCTCAGTTGATTACACCATTACTGATGACTTGAAAGTAACCGCGGGCCTTCGTTATTCAGACGATGAGAAAGAATTCTCAGCAAATCGTACGCTTAGCCCTGTAGGTGGTGCTGCTACTTACATTGAAAAAAATGTTAGCGATGATCACGTAAGCTGGGATTTATCAGCTAACTACAAAATCAACGATGACGTAAACTGGTATGGTCGTATTGCTAACAGTTTCCGTGCACCAAGTCTTCAGGGTCGTATCTTATTTGGTGATGAAGTAACCGTTGCTGATTCAGAAACTGTTACGTCATACGAGACAGGTATTAAATCTGATGTGTTAGATGGCCAAGGCCGTGTAAATGCAACCGTATTTTATTACACTATGGATGACCAACAGCTAACTGCTGTAGGTGGTGGTGCTAACTTTAACCGCCTATTAAATGCTGATAAAACAACTGGCTACGGTTTCGAAATTGATTCTGAGTGGGTGTTAACGGATGAGCTAAATGCTACGTTTAATTTAAGCTACAACAAAACAGAGCTTAAAGACAAAGATTTAGCCGTTGCAGTGTGTGCACAGTGTACTGTTACTGATCCTACCTTCCAAGTACCAGGTGCATTTGGTCCTGAAGATCGTGCTATTTTAGATGGTAACAGCTTACCGCATGCTCCAGAGTGGATCTCTAACATCACACTTCGTTACACTAAAGAACTCGCTGAAGGTGATTTCTTTGCTTACGCTGATGTGTCGTACCGCAGTGAAATTGACTTTTTCTTATATGAATCAGTTGAGTTTGAAGGTAAGCCACTAACTGAAGTTGGTCTACGTGCCGGTTATGCATGGGCGCAAGGCGACTACGAATATGAAGTATCAGCATTCGTGCGTAATATGTTTGACGAGCAGCAAGCAATTGGTGGTGTTGATTTTAACAACAATACAGCCATGGTTAACGAAGAGCGTTATATTGGCGCTGAATTTAAAGTTAACTTTTTCTAATCGATAAATTTAACGTTAAATTGTAATTATTGATAAAAGCCTGCCTAGTGCAGGCTTTTTTATTTTTGTAGAGCTGCTAAAGTAGCGCCCATATGTTTATTAAAGAGAAAAAGTAATGGCTGGATTTTGGAATTACCGTGTAATTTATTGTGAAGCAACCAAAGATGAAGCGGCGCAATATCAAATACACGAAGTGGAATATAACTTAAATGGTAAAGTAACTAACTGGTCAGAGACTGGTGCTGCACCATTTGGAACCACATTAGATGCGTTAAAAGATGATGCTGAGCGCTTAAAAACCGCCTTCGAAAAGCCGATACTTAAAGTAATGCGCAAAGCCCGAGGTTATGAGTTAGTTGATGTAGATACCGGCGAAGACGCTTATGCTGAGCCGCCAGCAGGTTTGGCTGAGTAACACAAATTATTAAAAGGTGCCTAGGCACCTTTTTTATTACCCAGAGTTCAGGTTAAATAACCAGGAGAAGAGTATGTCAATTGAAGCGGTATTATTTGATATGGATGGCACTTTGGTTGACTCGGAAAGTGTACACTATAACTGCTGGAGCCAATTACTTGCGCCTTTTGGTGTGTGTTATAAAGAAGCTGATTTTTGTCGGCGCTTTTCGGGACGTCCCACTATTGACGCTGCAAAGGAAATAAAACAAGTTCATAACTTGTCTGTAAGTAGCCGCTATTTAGCGGATGAAAAATATCGTTTATTTAGTGAGTACGTTAAAACCAATTTACCGCCTTTAATGCCTTATGCTGAAAATGTTCTATTAGCGGCTAAAGAGCAAGGTTTAAAAATGGCGTTAGTAACAGGCAGCGCAAGGCATGAAGCAGAGCCAATACTAAAAGGATTAGGGTTTTATGATTTATTCGATACCGTGGTAACTAAAGATGATGTAATTAATCCAAAGCCTGCCGGTGATCCCTATCTATTAGCACTTAAAAGTATGCAGGTTACTGCACAAAATGCGATTGCCGTTGAAGATACTCTCACCGGTGTAACCGCAGCGAATAATGCTGCTTTAGCTGTAGTCGCTATCGCTAATAAACATACACAGGAGCACGATTTTAGTAAAGCAACACAGCAAATGCAAAGCCTTGAAGAATTTTGGCAATGGCTTCAATCTCAACTATAGTTTAAGCCATATTAAAATTTGCAAGGATGCAGCAATGGTGATGATTAAAGCAACGCTGTTTACTTTTTTAACTCTTTTTAGTGCTAGCTTATTGGCGCAATTGCCTCCAGTGCAACTTGCTAATGTTTACGACGAAACTAAGCATGAGGATATTCGCCAATACTTGGTGAGTGAAAAGTTTGATGGAGTTAGAGCAATCTGGACGGGAAAGCAGTTTGTAACCCGTCAAGGCAACTCCATAAACCCGCCTGAGTGGTTTACCGCTCCTTTGCCAGATATTTGGTTAGATGGTGAGTTATGGACCAAACGAGGTCAATTTTCTGTACTCAGTGGTATTGTCAGAACAAAAATACCCAACGATTTGCAATGGCAAACCGTTACTTATCAGGTGTTTGATATGCCAGATACAAGCATGCCTTTTCACCGTCGTTATCAAAATTACTTGTCACTTATTACTAAGCTAAATAGTCCCCATATTAAAGCGGTTAAGCAAAATCAATTTAGCGACAATCAGCAACTCAGTAATTATTTTAATCAGGTTACTAAACAAGGCGGCGAGGGCGTTATGCTTCATTTAGCAGAGGCTAAGCATACAACTGGTCGCTCTAGTGCATTGTTAAAACTCAAGCCTTATTTAGATGCCGAAGCGTTAGTGATTGAACATTTACCGGGTAAAGGTAAATACGCAGGAATGCTTGGTGCATTGAAAGTACAGACAAAACAAGGGCTGACATTTTCTATTGGTACGGGTTTTAGCGATAAAGAGCGAAAGTATCCGCCAGCTATAGGCGCAACAATTACTTATCGATACCACGGGTACACTAAAAATGGCTTGCCGCGTTTTGCCAGCTTCTTACGGGAAAGACCCGAAAAATAACGAGTGTAGGCCAATTCAGTATATATTTTTTAGCAATTATGCTAAATTGCGCGGCCTTTTTAGTGATGTTTGGTGATCTATGTTCGTTGGTTTTGATTATGGTAGTTCTAATTGTGCTATGGGTGTTTTAAACGAAGAGCGTGTTCAGCTCATTCCTTTAGAGCAAGGCAAACATTATCTTCCATCAACGTTATACACACATCATAGTGCCTTAGTCGTTGATTTTGTAGCGCAGCACTTGCAGGGCTCAGAGCATGAGCATGGCTATAAAACCGCGCGCCAACCATTACTTAATACGCTTGCGCGAATTAAATCAGACCTAGACCTACAAGCCGGCGACGAGACTCTATTCATCGGCCGAGAGGCGATTAGTGAATATGTGCAATTTCCTGAAGAAGGTTATTTTGTAAAATCCCCTAAATCATTTTTTGGCGCTACTGGTTTAAAGCAAGGACAAATTAATTTTTTTGAAGATATTGCCACTGCAATGATTTTAAAAATAAAACAACGTGCCGAATCATCGTTAGGGTATACGCTGAGCCAAACTGTTATTGGTCGCCCAGTGAATTTTCAAGCAGTTGGTGGTGAGCAGTCAAACCAACAAGCCGTGGGCATTTTAACACGTGCAGCAAACCGAGCCGGCTTTAAAGATGTGGAATTTTTATATGAACCACTTGCCGCCGGGATTGATTATGAAAGTGATTTAACGCAAGACCAAAAAGTGCTGGTAATAGATATTGGTGGTGGTACAAGTGACTGTTCATTTGTACAAATGGGGCCCAGTTTTAGGAATAAACAACAACGAGACGCAGACTTTTTAGCACATAGCGGAAAGCGAGTAGGCGGTAATGATTTAGATATTGCTCTGAGCTATCATGGTTTAATGCCGTTACTTGGCTTAGGCAGTACTTTTAAATCGGGTTTACCATTACCGAATCAAGCATTTTGGCAAGCATGTAAAATTAACGATGTGAATTTACAAAGTCAGTTTTATAGTGCTCAGCATTATCGTGAACTGAGTGCACAGCTACGCGATGTGAGTGCGCCCGATTTATACAAACGGCTTATCCATTTACAGCAAAATAAGCAAGGGCATCAATTAGTTCAACAAGCTGAAGCGGCAAAAATTGCACTAAGCTCGTCTGAAAACTTTAATTGTGATTTAACATTTTTAGATTCATCACTTGATAAAGATATCTCTATTAATGAATTAGCATTAGCCGTTGACGACAGTATTAGTCAAATAGTCACATTAGCAAAACAGGCCATTGCAGATGCAAACACCACCCCAGATGTAATTTATTTAACGGGTGGTAGCGCGCAATCACCACTGATCAAAGCGGCTTTAAAAACCCACTTAGGTGACATTAAAATGGTTAACGGTGATCACTTTGGCAGTGTCACCGCTGGTCTGACTAAATGGGCGAGTATGCTTTATAAATAAGCTGTTATAAGGAGATTTGTCGGGTTGCGAGGTACTTTTCGTAATCTGGCAAAGAACGCTCAAACTCGGTGTCCATAAGGGGAGAGCTTAGTAACATATCAGCGCTTACTTCATTACAAGCAACAGGAATGTTCCACACTGCGGCTAAACGAAGCAATGCTTTTACATCAGGGTCGTGCGGCTGAGATGCCAGAGGATCCCAAAAAAAGATTAACACATGAATTTCATGTTCCGCTATTTTAGCACCAAGTTGCTGATCACCCCCCATAGGTCCACTGAGTAATTGCACGACATTCAAACCGGTGGTTTTTTCTATTAAATGTCCGGTTGTACCAGTGCCGTATAGCTTATGTTTACTTAGCATTGGAGTGTGTTTTTCACACCATAATTTTAACGCGGCTTTTTTTCCATCATGTGCAACAAGGGCTATGTTTTTCTTAGCTGGAAGAGATTGTATTTTTTGGTCCATGCTGATTCTTATTAGTTAGAGTAATAAATTGATAGCCAAGGCAATAAATACAATGCCTGTGAACCTATCTATCCAAAGTTGGCTATTAGGGTGACTTTTAAAAAACTGGGCTATTTTATCGCCGAAATAAATATACGTGCAGTCGATAGGAAAAGCAAAGATTGGATACAGTAGCCCAAAAAACGCCAGCTGAAAAGTTGCAGATGACAAGCTAGGGTCTACAAATTGTGGGATAAAAGCAATAAAAAACAAAGCCACCTTAGGATTTAGTACTTCGGTCATCATAGCTTGAAACATCACGTTTTTGTTTTTACTGGTGGTAACATGAGGCTTATCTTCTTGCTCGCAAATGGGGGGCTTAAAGGTGTCTTTAAGCATCATAAACCCTAAGTAACATAAATAGGCTGCACCTGCATATTGTACGCTGGCATAGGCAGTTTCAGAAGCTTTTAAAATAGCGCTTAAACCGACAACCGCAAAAAATGTATGTACTACGCCACCTAACGCAAAGCCAAAAGCACTCTGCATACCTGCTTTTCGCCCATTTGCAAAAGTTTGCGCCATTAAAAACGCGTTTGATGGCCCAGGCGCAACGGCCATTAAAAAGCTAGCGAGTAAAAATGAGAGCAAAAAGTCGGGGTTGATCATTAAATAGTACGAAAAAGAAGTGGTAAGTGATTTTATCAAGCAATGAGGAAAATAAAAAGCGGGCATATTGCCCGCTAAGTTGAGGATACTAAGTTCTTTTAAAACTAGTCGTTATGCTTTTAAACATAATGAAGTGCTAAATTTATTAAAAACTAACGGTGATATTATTTGAACACACCGTAGTGCTCAGCGCTTCACACACTTGATATGTATAGGTGCCGCCACCTTTAGTATTAATGCTGTCGCTGTAGGTATTATTATTTGCAGTGGTAATGACTTTGTTACCATTGCGGTAGATATCAACTTGGCTTGTTGCCGCGCCATTCCAACTTAAATCAACAAATTTAGTGCCTTTTGATTTGTAACCTGAAGCGCTAAGAGAGATAGCATCTACGCCTGGCTCTGGATCAACACCACCAGTATCGCCACCCGCACAGCCGTTTGCTGTAAGGTAAGCATCAGCGTCAGCCGCTTTTACAATACCGTAGCCAAAGTAATCGTCACGACCAGCAGCCCCTTGATCTTGCGCAGTTGCCTTTAACGCATCGCGAATTTCTGTGCCTGTACAGTCACTATGATTAGACCATACTAGCGCAGCAATACCTGAAACCGCAGGAGTTGCCATTGACGTTCCACTCATAAAGCCATAATCAGTTGCGCCAATATTAATTGTCACGTTTGTACTAGCGACTAATGCACTACGATCTTCAAATGCAGCGCCTACAGCGGGAATTGTAGTATCGTTGGTATCACCTAGTGTTGCGTATAACATGCCAGCTTCATTGTTGATAATAACCGCACCTACACCGCCTGAGTTTTCACAGTTAGCGACTTTGTCATAAAATGAAATAACGCCGCGGTCAATCATACATACTTTACCAGCCGCCGATGGATCAACTGTTTCGCCAGTTCCCATAAAGTAGGTACTCGCAGTGATTTGACCTGCATTTTCCATTGCTGATGAATTATATGCTGTGCCATCAGCCGACATACTCGCTGCTGTTGCCATGCCCGCAGGGTAGGTCGATAGAGTATCAACACCACCAGCAGTTACTTCAACACAAATTGTTTCATCATTAGTTGCGCGTTTACCACGGCCAGATGAACAGCTTGGGAATTGTGAAAAGTCAGCAATTTGATTATCGGCATCATTAGCGCCGACCATCATCACCGATGAGTAGCCCGCAGGATAAGAACGTACGTTATTACCATCGTTACCCGCTGCAGCAACTACAAGGCCGCCAGCATTAGTAAAGTTAGCAAACGCATTTGACTCTGTACTGTTTGAGCCACCGCCTCCTAAGCTCATGCTAATAATATTTGCACCTGCTTGAGAACATAAATCAGCCGCTTGAGCTAAATCAGATGAGTAACCCCAACCCGCTTCGTTAAATACTTTAATAATGTGCATTGCCACACCCGGTGCCATACCCACAACACCGAGGTTATTATCTGCAGCACCAATCGTACCGGCGACATGCGTCCCGTGTGGACCGCCATTATCAAACCAATTTCCAGTACCGCTGTCGTTATCGCCAGTAATGTTACCCCAAACAAAATCAGGGTTTGAGCTATCTAAGCCTGAATCGATAACACATACTTTCATGCCTGCATTGGCATCAAAAGTAACTTGATCAACCTGTGATTGATAAACCGCATATGGCGTAATTTGTTGCTGCATGGCATCACCTACATCATCGTTAAATAATGACATAGGAACGCGCTTATGATCTTCTTCAATGAGTTTAATATGCGGGTTGTTAAGCAGGCCTTTTAAGCTACTTAAATCTTGTCCAGTAAACTTGGCTGCAATGAATCCATTGCCATCTACTTTAATGTCACCACCTAGTTTTTTAGTCAGCGCTTTAACAACACCTTTTTTATTATTATCAACTTGGATGATGAAGCGATCGTTCGCAGCTTGGGCAGCACCTGCTGAACAAATACCAGTAAGAACTAATGCTAAGGCGAGTTTATTCTTTTTCATATTATATTATCCTAGAATTAATTGGTTAACTAATTGTTAACTTTAGCAGACAGTAAAATAATATAAAGCAGAAAACAAGCTATTTTATCTACAAAAACAAAACTATTTAACTTTAAAGTAGCCAGTATTAAACAAAAAATATACATTTGTATTTGAATTAGGGGCGGCTAATCAGGTAAAACCTGAATTAGCCAAAATTGAAGAGTAATAGAAAACGCTTTAGCGCCTAAGCATATTTAGTATAACGAAATAGTAAGTAAGAAAAGGGAATTAATAATAAAAAGTGTGTGCCTATAAGCTCGGGTGTAGATAAGTTTAAATATTGAGTAATAAACACCAATAAACTTGCCCCACTCATTTGCATCGCTCCTAAAAGAGCTGAGGCGGTGCCAGCTTGCTTAGGGAACAGACTTAAAGCTCGTCCAGCGGCAGAGCCAAGTGTTAAAGCAAAACCAAAGGCAGCAATAAACATAGGGATCATTAATGCTAATGGGGTTTTATATTGGCTTAATACTAGCATCAGTAAGCCTGCACTCACTAACAACACAAGACCTGCTTTTAGTGCTCTTTTTGGTTGGCGTTTAATGTAAATAGGCATGATAAAGCTAGCAAGAATACTAAGCACTGCATTAAGCGAGAACCAAAAGGTAAAGTCGGCTACGCTGCCCCCTAATTCAGTAATAAGCCAACCAGGAGCCAATGTTACAAATACTAATATAGCCGACATAGTGACCATACATAGCAAGCTATTAAATAAAAATAACGGAGTTGAAATAATTGGGATAAAGCGCCTTAGATCTAAGATATGCCCCTGGTAATGGCTGTCTACTGGGCGTGTTTCTCTAAACAATAATAAGGTGACAATAAATCCTAATAATGCAAAACCAGTTAGAAATAGAAAGTTCATTTGCCAACCAAACTGCACGGTTAACCACGCACCTAAAATGGGTGCTAACGCTGGAATAAAGCACACGATCCCGTTTAGGTAGGTAATTATTTGGCCACTGCGTTCACTACCAAACTTATCTCTTACTATTGCAAAAGCAACAACAAAGGTGGCGCATGCGCCTAACCCTTGAATTGCACGAGCAAACATCAGTATTAAAAAGCTAGGAGCATAGTATGCACCTAATGCCGCCAGTCCATATAAAGTTACACCGGTTAAGGCTACCGGCTTACGTCCAAAACGATCAGCAAGAGGGCCTGCAATTAATTGCCCCAAACCAACAGTAAGCATAAAAATAGCCACCGTTTGCTGTACTTGTTTTTCGCTCACTGAAAATTGCTCTGCAATAGTAGGAAAGGCAGGTAAATAAATATCAATGCCCATAGGACAAAAAATGACGAGTAACGCTAAGATCAGTAATAAAATTAAGTTTGGTTTAGCGGGCTGTGTTTGCATCAGGTCTCCTTTTGTCGGTATTTTAAGTGGCGACTGATGAAAAAGAAAGGGCTTATGACCGATGCATCAGACATGTTACCTACTTTTAACTTTATTATGATTATTTTTGTTTAAGTATCACACTTCTTTAAACTGATCCGATGTGTTAATTTGCTTTTTAAGCAAAGACAATGGAAAAACAATAATGAGTAATGAGTCTGCATTAATAAAAACGTGGCATAAATTTAAAAAGCTGCCGTTTGGTAACTGGCTGTTTAGTAAAGCCGTATGTTTTAAAGCGCCTTACTTTGGCTCTATGAAACCTACTATTTTAGATTTAAAAGCAGGGCACTGTAGTGCAGTGGTTAAAAACACACGCCGTGTACACAATCACATTGGCACTATTCACGCTATCGCACAATGTAATTTGGCTGAGCTGTGTGCGGGGGTGATGGTTGATGCAACAGTACCTTATAAAACCCACCGTTGGATCCCTAAGGGAATGACAGTACAGTACCTGGCTAAGGTAGACACTGATGTTACCGCTATCGCTGAAATTGACTTGCCTCATCAATGGATTGATAAAGAAGATTTAGTCGTACCGGTAAAGCTTTACAATACGCGTAACGAACTGGTTTTTACCGCAGACATAACCATGTATATAACACAGAAAAAGTAAGTGTATAAGCCGCTAACGGGATTTTAAAGAGGTGATTAATGGTTTAGCCAACAGGCAGGCTAAACCATTATAAACTAATGTAGCTAGCTTTTAGCTGCAGGCTGCTTATTAACAAACGAAAGCCCGCTGTCTTCATTATCAACAATGGCTTTTACGTCGTGAGCTGGTTTTGGCTTATCTTTAGCATGCTCAATCACTTCTTTTTCAAAGCGCTGCTTTAAACTGCCTTCAATAATAGCACCTGCTTCTATGCTCAGGGTGTCATGAAATATATCGCCAAGTACATGAGCATTATTTTCGATCTTTACTTCACTTGCATTTAAAGAGCCGATGATTTTACCCTTAACAACGACACTGCTTGCCTCAACAACGCCTTCAACAACACCTGAGGTGCCAATCACTAAATGTTCGGCCTTAATGTCACCATCAATACGTCCGTCGAGTTGTACTTCACCTTGGCTTACCAAAGAGCCCGTTATACGCACATCATTAGAAATGATTGAGGGAGTGTGACTCACTCTCTTAATAGATGAGTCTGTTTTTGCTTGTTTATTTTTACCAAACACGAGAAAGCGCCTTTGTTATTTTTAGTGGATTGACATGCTTGTCGTCTATTAATACTTCATAGTGTAAATGAGTACTTGTACTTCTTCCGGTACTGCCCATTAAGCCAATGACATCGTGCTTTGTGACTAATTGACCTTTTTTAACATTAATTTTGTTTAAGTGACCAAAGCGCGTTACAACACCGTTTTTATGCTCTAACTCTATAAAGTTACCATAACCGCCATTACGGCCAGCTCGACGAACCGTGCCATCGGCAGGGGCAAAAATTTCTGTTTTATGCCACCCAGCTAAATCAATGCCTTTATGAAAAGCGCGCCTTTTATTCATTGGGTCTTTTCTAAGTCCAAAATTACTGGAAATATAATATTTTGCAGCAGGTAAGGGCAGGGTACTTGGCAACTCAGTTAAAAAGCTCTCTAGCTGGTTTAACAATAACAACTTATCTGCAATGACTAGAAAGTTACTAGGAATTTTACTTTCATCGAGTATATCTAGCGGGCCACCTTGCGCCGTTGTTTGCGTGCTTAACGCGAGATGTTGTGCCAGTGCATTTTCAAGACCCGTGCCTTGGAGTATTTCTATAATCGCATCATGGCGCTGATTAATCTGCGCAGCCAATAACGTGAAATTAGTATCGTACTGCTGATTTAGCAAGATGTAGCGCTGCTCAAAACTGGTTAAACTGTTTTGTGCGTGTTTATTTTGTGTTTTATCTTCTTCGAGCGGCTCATGAAATTCGCTTTCGTTCTCATTAATAGGAGAAGATTCAAGCTCACCCTCTAATTTTATTACATCTTTGCTGATAGAAGCTGGGAGTGATTCAATCATACCTTGAAGTAAAGCTTGTTTTTGTTCAAGTTCAGCTAACTGTTCTTGCTGCAATGCGTAGCGTTGTTGCTGTTGCTTTACTTTTTGTTGCCATTGTACTTGCTTATCAAGCTGAGTTTGCTCGATATGAGAAATTTGGTGTGTTTGCATATAAACACGGATACTCGAAACACTGATCCATGCAATAGCAATGAAAATAATAGCAAGCGCAGAAACCTGTAACCAAGGCGCCAAAACAACATGCTTTACTTCACCATTTTGGCGAATGAGCAGCTGACGAGCTGGGAAATGTTTATTAAAAAAAGACTTTATAAATACAGGCATGTCACATAAATACTGGCTATTAACGGATTCAAGATAGCAATTTGAACTAAAAAAGCCAGAAAAAAATTGTAACTTCGGCTTAATTAATAAAAAAGGGCTGCTTATTCAACAACCCTTTTTTACTAGTTTATTGATTTTATATATTATTTTGCTGGTAGTACGGTGCTCTCTACAAAGCCAAAGCCAATACGTGCAAAGCCTTCTTTTTCACACCAGCCACGCATTATAACGTTGTCGCCATCTTCCAAGAAGCTACGCTGCTCGCCGTTACTTAAAGTAATCTTTTCTTTACCACCACGAGAAAGCTCAAGTAATGAACCCGCTTCTTCGTGAGTAGGCCCTGATTGCGTGCCAGAGCCCAGCATGTCGCCTGGCATAAAGTTACACCCGTTTACGGTATGGTGAGTTACCATTTGCGCTACAGTCCAGTATGAGTGCTTAAAGCTAGACTTAGACACTTGAGTTGGGTTGTAGCCTTCATCACGCATTTTTTGTGTTTGAATTTTAACATCCATTTGAATATCAAATGCACCTTGATCACGGTTAGCCGTTGATTCTAAGTACTCGAGTGGCTGCGGATCATTTTCATCACGCGTCCAGCTTGTTCTGTATGGTGCAAGTGCTTCGGTGGTAACAATCCATGGAGACACGGTTGATGCGAAATTTTTCGCTAAGAATGGACCAAGCGGTTGGTATTCCCATGCTTGTAAATCACGTGCTGACCAATCGTTGAAAACACAAAAGCCGAATACATGCTTTTCAGCATTTTCAATTGCAATAGCATCGCCCAGATCATTACCTTTACCTAGGTAAATACCTAGTTCCAGCTCGTAGTCAAGGCGCTTACATGGACCAAATGAAGGAACTTCTGCATCTGGCGCTTTAGTTTGTCCTTTAGGGCGATGAAACTGCTGCCCAGACACGCCAATAGACGATGAGCGACCATGATAACCAATCGGCACCCATTTGTAGTTTGGTAGTAATGGGTTATCGGGACGGAATAAACTTCCTACGGCAGTCGCATGATAAATTGATGTGTAAAAGTCAGTGTAATCGCCAATGCGACAAGGTAGAGCAAATTCAATTTCGGTTTGTGGTATAAGCGCTTGTGCTAGTTGCTCTTGATGAGCAGAGCCTTCACGTAATGCTTTAGACAGTGCTAAACGAAGCGCTGACCAATATTGCTCACCTAATCCCATAAACTCGTTCAAAGTCGGGTTACTTGCAGATGCAACGGCTGTTTGGGCGTCACCTGAAAAAATACCGAGTTCATTTACTTTTGCTAAATCAATAACCTGATCGCCAATGGCAACAGCACCACGAAAAGCTTCATTGCTATTTTTGCGACGTACTTCTGCAAAAGGTAGGTTTTGAATAGGGAAGTCACATTGTGCATCATTTGCTGATGCTACCCAGCTAGTTAAATTTATATCATGGGTTTCGTTAATTAAACTCATTACATTTCCTTTGGTTTAGTTGGTCGCGCTTATCAGTATAAATATCAATTTATTAAATAAGAATATAGCACCCGTTAATTTCATCTATTACCTAGCTATATGGTGATGAAAAGCGCGATTTAAACACACAGAGAGATAGTTTTACCTCTCAATTACGATTAAACGACAAAAAGCAGCGAAATACGCTGCTTTTTAAAGTTACTTTATTTGCTTATAAAACGCCGCGGCGTTCTTGATCTCGCTCGATTGATTCGAATAGCGCTTGGAAGTTACCTTCACCAAAGCCGCCATCATCAACTCGTTGAATCATTTCAATGAAGATAGGACCAAATAAGTTTTTAGAGAAAATTTGCAGTAAGTAGCAATCTTCGCTTTGGCTATCAACAAGGATTTGATGTTCACGGATTTTCTCTTTGTCTTCTTTAACCCATGGAACACGGTCAAAAATAGTATCGTAGTACTCTGGAATAATATCTAAAGTAGCGATAGTCGATTTATCAAGCTTATCTAATGAGCTTACTAAGTCGTCAGTTAAGAACGCCAAATGTTGCACACCTGGGCCATTGTATTCACCTAGGTATTCATCAATTTGGTTATTATCGTTACCTTTACCTTCATTGATTGGAATAGAGAAGGTGCCACATGGTGATTTTAATGCATATGAAAGCAGGGCTGTTTTTTGGCCTTTAATATCAAAGTAACGTACTTCGGTAAAACCAAACACGTCTTTGTAAAAGTTAGCCCATGTTTCCATAGTACCTTTATATACGTTGTTGGTTAAGTGATCGATACGTAAGAAGCCTTTACTCTCTACTTTGTTTGGCTCGCTCAGATCTTCGAAATCATTATCGTAAATAGAGCCTTTATCTCCAAATTGTTCAATAAAGTAAATTAAGCTATCGCCAATGCCGTAAATAGCAGGGTATGGTAAGTCTTTATTAGCTGCATCAGTGGCAGGCTTAGCGCCACGCTTAACCGCAGCTTCAAACGCTGCTTGAGCGTTCTCTACACGCCAGCCCATAGAACAAATTGCTGGGCCGTGGTTTTTAGCAAACTCAGCTGAAAAGCCGTCGCGTTCATTATTTAGTAAAAAATGAATATCGTTTTGGTTGTAATAAACAATGTCTTTACCTTTAAATTTTTTTAATTTTGAAAAACCAAAATCGGTAAACACTTTGTCCATGTAATCGGCATCGGGTGTTGCGTATTCAGTAAACTCAATACCAACCAAACCTAAAGGATTATTTACTTCACTCATTATAATTACTCCCGCAATTAAGCACTGCGATTATTAGTTATCGTATTGCCTGCATGATTAACCAGATTACTGCTTTGGGGAAGAGGGTGTTGTTATTTAGTAAATAGCGCGTGTGTAAATTTTACGGGACGGTTAGCAAAGTATGATATTTATTTACATACGTGCCGAGGTAAGTAAAAATTAGCTAGCTCGGATAATGTACGTATTTTTTATTTATGTTATTGAATTTATTGTTTTTAAATTTAATTGCCCATCTGTTTTTTTAGTTTTTTCATACTAAAAAAAGAGTGGTTTTTGTATTCTATTGTTTACACTCAACCTGAGCGTAGCTGCTCACAACATTAACAAAGCAATAGATACTGAGGGTTTGATTCATTAACTCACTTACTGTGTAGTATTACGCTGTAACAATTAGGTTAGTTAGCCATAAAAATACCCCCTGCAGTTAGCTGCAGGGGGTATTTAATATCATTAGTCAAAGCGCATAATTACGCACTGTGATAAACCTAAATTATTGTGCTGGTGCGGTTTGTTCTAAACCTTGTTTTTCCCATACCTTAGCTTTGAAGCTCATCAGCACTAAGATGATACCTACACCGATACTAAATAATGCAATTTGTAAGTAAAGGTTAGGAATTTCTGCAACATTGTTAGGATCAAAGTTACCAGCAAGTAAGCCTGAAATTACGTTACCAATTGAGTATGTCAGTACAAATACACCCATCATTTGACCCGTATAGCGACGAGGAGATAATTTACTTACCGCACTCAATGCAACTGGGCTTAAACAAAGCTCACCCACTGTATGTAAGAAATACGTTGTAACCAGCCAGTAAGGAGCTACTTTTAAGCCTTCAGCTGCATAATGTGCTGCCATAAACATAACTAAAAAGCCTGAAGCCATAATAACTAAGCCCAACGCACATTTTACGCTATAAGTAGGCGAAACCATTTTCTTAGATAAATTAATCCAAAGAGCGGCAAAAAATGGTGATAGGGCAATAATAAATAGCGAGTTTAAAGATTGGAACCAAGTCGTTGGAATTTCAAATGTGCCAATAAGACGGTCTGTGTAGTCACGAGCAAATAGGTTTAATGAAGAACCCGCTTGCTCAAAACCAGACCAAAAACACGCAGAAGCGACACAGACTAAAAATAGCGCCCACATTCTTTGCTTTTCAGCGTCGGTTAGTTTGCCTTTGAAATAAACAAGGCCAAAGTAAATGAAAAAGATAACAGTAAATACAACTGCTGTGTAACCTGCAACAATAGTCGGGTTAATAACTATAGCGCCTGTCATCGCAGCAGCAGTCACGCTGGCAACAACAATTACAAACGCAGCAATACCGCCCCATGCGCGTGAAGCACCTTTAGGGCTTAATGGATTCGCAGGTAACGAGCTATGTTCTGGTAAGTTATTAAGTGTACGTTTGTATTGTATTAAACCAATAGCCATACCTACAGCAGCTGCACCAAATGCCCAGTGCCAACCTACGTTTTCCATAAAGTAACCACAAACGTAGTAACCAATTAAAGAACCTAAGTTAATACCCATGTAGTAAATAGCGTAACCACCGTCACGGCGTTCATCTTCGTCAGTATAAAGCTGACCAACCATGGCACTGATATTAGGTTTAAGTAAACCAGTACCCGTTGCGACAAAGATTAAACCAATGAAAAAAGAATATTCATGCGGAACGGCTAAAATAATGTGGCCACACATGATGATGATACCACCGTACCATACTGCTTTTTGACCACCAAATAATCTATCTGCTAACCAGCCACCAGGTAAACCTAAAAAGTATACTGAACCTGTGTATAAGCCATAAATTGCAGCAGCAGAAGCAACGGTAAATCCTAAGCCTTCTTGTTGTAAACTTGCTGTCATAAATAATACGAGCATAGCTCGCATACCGTAGTAACTCATTCGTTCCCACATTTCTGTGAAAAACAGGGTTGAAAGTCCTTTAGGGTGACCAAACCAGCCACTGTCAGAATTTGAACTCATATTTACTTCCTAATTCATTATTGTTTTGATGACCTTGTGGTTTTTTATTTAGCTAAATTGTTACTTCTAAAAAGTATAATAAATGCTCGATCATCAGTGTTTTTATGCAGCTAAGGTAATGGTTTGCTAAACGCAGCTATACGTTTAGGTAAGAGTCACACCCTTATCCTAGTTACAATTGCGCTTAAGTATACATAGACCTTTGTACGAGGGGAAGCGTTGAGCGCGCTATCACACATCCGTTATGTAATTGTTAAATACCAACAGCTAAAGTTCTAGTTGTTGCACTAAACACCTAAACTTATCAAAAAAGATATTTAACAACACAAGTAACATTGTCTTTGCAAAGCTATCTTTTATCCGGTTTTAAGTTCTATTGAAAAAATATAAAACCGCTTTATTTACGGGGGGTTACAAGCACCAAGTTATTCAACAATCGTTAACCTTTACTACTTTATTTTAATAATCACCGTTTAGATTAAACATGAGCAAATATTAGCGGATGCACAGCAATGATTAGCCCATTGGAGAATATAATTTATACAAAGTTAGTTTGGCTATATTTACATGGAATGACCCCGACTTTTAGTGAGCAGCCAAGATTAAATATTTTAAGTGCTTGAAAAAGCGCTCTAGGAAGTAAAAAAACATTTTTCGTCCAAATTTCTTTACAATAAACTATGCTGATAATCATAGTTAGCGTATTATTCACGCCAATTAGTTTTTTCCTTACCTGAGGGTGTATGCGTTTAGATATTCACTGTGCAGACCGAGTTGGTATTGCTCAAGAGATTCTTAATATTTTAGTTAGCTACAATGTTGACTTGAAAGGAATTGAAGTCGACTCAGTTAATTGCCGTATGTATGTGAGTTTTCCTGAAATTGAATTTGAACAATTTCAAAAAATTATGCCTTCAATTCGATTGATCGATGGTGTACATGATGTACGTACCACCGCGTTTTTACCGTCTGAACGTGAGCACAATGAATTAAACACCTTATTAAGAGCACTGCCAGATGGTGTTATATCTATTGATGCTAAAGGCTGGGTGCGTTTGTGTAACGACGCGGCGTGTAAAGACTTACAGCTAACAGAAAAAGAAGTCATTGGCGCCAATATCAATAATTTACTTAAAGGTTTTAATTTTACCCGTTGGTTAGAAGGCAAAGAAGTACTTGGGCAAACTACCCGTGTAGAAGTGGCAGGTGAAGACTTTATTGCCGATATTTTACCTATTGCTGTACCACAAGGCAGTGAGGGGGATGTATTAGCGGGCGCGGTAATAAATATAAAATCGCAAAGCCGCCTAGGTCAGCAAGTGAGTGCGTTTAGACGCTATGGCCAAGAAAGCTTTGCGACAATTCATAATTTTAGTACGGCGATGCGTCGTGTTGTACGCGAAGCGCGAAAAATGGCGCAACTTGAAGCCCCCATTCTTATCACCGGTGAAACCGGCACAGGTAAAGAGTTATTAGCGCGAGCTTGTCACTATGCATCTAACCGCTCAGTAAAGCCGTTTATCGCTTTATCGTGTGCCTCGTTACCAGATGATGTTGCCGAGTCAGAGCTTTTTGGTTACGCCGGATATGAAGAAAATGCAGCGCCTAAACGCGGTGTACTTGAACAAGCGGATGGTGGAACAGTATTTTTAGATGAAGTGGGTGAAATGTCGACTCAGCTCCAAACTAAATTACTGCGCTTTTTACAAGACGGCACGTTTCGAAAAGTAGGCGACGAAAACGAAGTTAAAGTAAATGTTCGCATAGTTGCTGCTACCCAAAAAGATTTACCTGCAATGGTGCAAGAGGGCGTATTTAGAGAAGACTTATACTATCGCATTAATGTACTAACGTTAGAAATTGCACCACTGAGAGATCGTAAAGCCGATGTTGGCCCACTTGCTGAACACTTTATTCAAAAATATGCGCAGCAAAATGGCCATACTGTGCCTGAGCTATCTGAAGAATGTTTAACGTTTTTACAAGATTACCCATGGCCAGGTAATGTGCGCCAATTAGAAAATGCTATTTACCGTGCGGTATCGTTGTTAGAAGACAGTGAATTGCGAGTTGAGCATTTACAACTGCCGACCTTTACCCATGATTTAGGCTATTTAGAGTCTGATTTTGAGGGCTCGCTTGATCAAGCGGTTAAGCGTTTTGAAGCTACCTTATTGCGTAAGCTTTATCCAGCTTATCCAAGTTCACGTCAGTTAGCTAAGCGCTTAGGGCTAAGTCATACAGCGGTAGCTAATAAACTACGTGATTACGGTATTAATCGTAAAACGGTTAAAGTTTAAAGATAGATATTAAAACAACCTTTCTTAGTGATTGTCCCCTTGGTGTAAAAATACCCTAGGGGAGCAATTGCTATGATACACTCACAAAAAACAAACTGGTAAGACCTCAACTGTGAATTTATATTTTAGACTGCTGCTATTATTTTTCAAAATTAAACGTAATCGTGATTATCAATCATTGTTAGACACGGTTGATATAGACTACAAAGCACTGCCAAGTGACTGTGATATTAATTTGCACTTAACTAATTCACGCTATTTAGCAATGATGGATTTATCGCGCACATGGATGACCGAGCGAGTTGGTTTACTAAAGCAAATAATGAAGCGTCGTTGGTTTCCTATTGTTAATGCAACCGCCATTACTTATATCCGTGATATTAAGCCTATGCAGCGCTTTACCATTAGTACCCGTTTAGTCGGCTGGGATCATAAATACTTTTATATTGAACAAAAATTTCATTCAGAGCGTGGCTTACATGCAATTGCCTATGTACGTGGCGTATTTAAAAGTAAAAAAGGGGTGGTAAGCGTTGAGCATATGCTGGAGGTTGCTGGTTTTGAAGGCGTAGCACCTATTTTACCGGCAGAAATAATTCATTGGAAAGAAATGCTTGAGCAAAAAAAAGTAAATAACTTACCTCGTTAATTACACGCAAAAAAAAGGCCTTACGGCCTTTTTAACACACACATAATCGTTATTAAAACGAGTATTTAAGACCAAACATAGCTACAACAGGGTCAAGTGACACGGTTGAAGTTAATGCTTTTGCGCCATTAGCATATACAGTCGCATCAGTATCTATATCCATGATAGATACCATAGCGTGTAGGCCCCATTTCTCATCAATCTTGTAGTTAGCACCTACTTGAGCAACAAAACCAAATGAATCATCTAGTTTTACTTCCACGTCGTCAGTATTTAAAGTTGCTTTAAGTGCTGCAGAAGGCTGCTCGTCAAAGAACGTCGTATAGTTAATACCTACACCAACAAATGGACGAAGTGCGTAGCTGCTGTCTAAAAAGTGGTATTGTGCAACCAGTGATGGTGGTAAATGTTTAATGTCGGCAATTTTATTACCAGCTAAACCGCCTGTACCTTCTACATCATGAGAGAATGGCGTTGCTGCAATAAGCTCTAACACCCATTGGTCGTTAAATGCATAATCTACAGTAATACCTAACTGAGTATTTGAATCACCTTTTAAACCAAGAGTAGGTGCTTCGTTAATCTTTGAGCCATCGTTATCAGGGTTAACATTAATTGCGCCAACATTAACGCTAAAGTTAGCGTGTGCTGCAGGAGAAAGAGCTAGTAAAGAAGTAAGTATTGCAATGCTTAGTTTAGTTTTCATGTTGTTCTCCGTGAACTACTGTGTGACTATTTGTTGATTGAGGCTATTATCGCTCGAGTTTAAAAATAAAAACCTGTTCTAGATCAAAGTTTCAAAAGCGTATAAGTAAAGAGCCTCTATTTATTGATTTAGATTAAACTTTTACTTACTTAGTGCTCAAAAATTATTGACTGATCACTTAAATACCGGCCGTAAACGAAGTATTCAGAATATAATCAGCTAGTTTTGTTAAACTAGGGCTATGTTCACGGTTTAATAAAAGTAAGCGGCCTCATGACTCCCTCTGGTCAACTATTTCTTCAAGGCTCTATTGCCAAAGCGCTATTAAAATTAGGCATTCCTATTGTCCTCATTAATATTTTGCAGTCTGCTTATCAGCTTACAGATGCTTTTTGGGTTGGCCGGTTAGGGGCTGCGCAAGTGGCTGCTGTATCTATTAGTATGCCTGTCACATTTTTAGTTATTGCGATAGGTTCAGGATTTGCTATGGCTGGGGCGATTTTATCAGCCCAATACATGGGGGCAGGACAACAAGATAAGGTTAACCATGTTGCCGCGCAAACGGTGTTAATGGTGACATTAGTTGCACTATTACTTGGGTTACTAGGCTATGCATTATCACCTTATTTTTTAACCTTACTGGGGGTTGAAGCGGCCGTATATAGTGATGCGCTTAAGTTTATGCATGTATCTTTTATTGGCGTTATTTTTGTATTTATTTATGCCATGTTTCAATCGCTGATGCGGGGTATTGGGCAAACTAAGGTGCCGTTAATTATAGTCAGCACAACCGTGTTACTTAATTTTATACTCGATCCGTTATTCATATTTGGCTATGGTCGTTTTGAGGGGCTTGGTGTGATGGGCGCTGCGCTAGCAACATTGGTTACACAGAGCTTAGCGGCGCTTGCGGGCATCATTATATTTTTACGTGGTCGCCATGGTATTCAATTACAGCTAAAAAGCTTTTACCCCGACTGGCACTATATTAAGCGCGCTTTTTTCTTGGGAGCGCCTGGCTCTATTGAATTATCGACACGTGCATTTGGTTTGATCATCATGTCATTTCTAGTTGCCAGCTTTGGTACTACGACAATTGCTGCTTATGGTGTTGGCTCTAATATTTTGCAAATGGTAATGATCCCCGCTATGGGCTTATCAATGGCGGTATCAACCTTGGTTGGGCAAAATATGGGGGCTGGTAATATCAAGCGGGCTGAGCAGATCACTAAACTTGCTAGTGTGTGGGGATTGTTAGGGCTCTCATGTGTTGGCGCCATTGCATATTTATACGCAGATTCATTAGTTGCATTTTTTATTCCTGACGATAATGACGTTATTACTAATGGGGCGCAGTTTATTCAAGTAATGTGCTTAAGTTGGGGTGGAATAGGGGTGCAACTTTGTATTGTTGCTGCTTTTCGTGCCTCAGGTAATATGCTCAATGCAATGGTTATCGCGTTATTATCACAATGTGTAGTGCAGTTCCCTGCCGCTTATATTCTTTCTAATCATACTGAGCTTGGCGATCAAGGCATTTGGTATTCTTTTGCAATTACTAACATAACCATCGCATTGATAGCATTTGCATGGTTTATGCGTGGCTCTTGGAAAAAAACCAAGTTAACTAAAGAAGATAAGCACATAGTACAGGTTACACGAGAAACATTAATAGAAGAGGGCGCACGTTAGCTAGTAAATTCATAATGCGGTCATAAAAAGTCGTTGTAATAAATACATCGCTAAAACGAGGTGTGTTTATTATGACAAAAGCTAACAATACAAAAGCACAAGCGCCGTACTTAACTATTGCACAGTTAAAAACAGTGAGTCACTTACAAACTCTGATCCGATTTAAATCGATTACTCCTAATCCAGCTGGTGGCATTGAGTGGCTTGCGAACCACCTTACTGAGTTAGGCTTTAGTACAGAGCAATTTAGTTCTAATAATGTGACAAACTTAATTGCAAAAATAACCTTTGGGGCTGGCCCCGTGGTGGCATTTTCTGGGCATATTGATGTGGTACCCGCAACGCAAGGTGGCTGGTTAGCCGATCCGTTTAGTGGACACATAATTAACGATGCAATTTATGGGCGTGGTGCCGCCGATATGAAAGGAGGCATTGCCGCGATGCTTAGTGCAACGCAGACGTTAATAAACAGCGCGCAGCAAAAGCAGGGAACATTATTTTGGCTGATCACCTCAGATGAAGAAGGTGAGGCGGAGCATGGCTCTGTGTTGATTGCCAAGCGATTAGCACAACAGGGCGTTGTGCTTGATGGCTGTATTGTTGGTGAGCCAACCAGCCACCTGCAGGTAGGTGACACTATAAAAAATGGTCGACGTGGAGCCTTATCTGCGCGATTAACTATTCAAGGAAAGGCTGGGCATGTAGCCTATCCTGAGAATACCATTAATGCTGCGCACATCAGTGCTGAAGTAGTTAACAGGCTCACACAAATAGACTGGCCTTTAGATGAACTTAGTTCAAAAACAACGCTGCAAGTCACCGGTATTAATATTGATAATGTGCTAGATAACCTCGTGCCAGCCCAGTGTGATATTACTTTTAATATTCGCTATAGCCATGGGTATAAAAGTAAACATGTCAAGCAACGTGTGTTTGCTGCACTGAAGGATTTCAGCGAGCATTTGGTTATACAGTGGGAGCGTCCATGTGAACCCTATTATACAAGCCATAAGATTGAGAGTTGTTTACTCGCTCAGTTAGAGCAGGCAATTTTTAAAGTGACGGGGAATTATCCTTTATTAAGCACCAGTGGTGGGACGTCGGACGGACGATTTTTTGCACAGCAAAAAACACAAGTCATAGAGTGTGGGGTACGAAACCATAGTATTCATCAGGTTAATGAACATGTACCGATTTGCGACTTGTTAGAAATAGAAAAAATTTATAAGCAATTACTCCATGGTATTTTTACTCAGCCTTGAAGTATTAATAACTATTAAAGCGCCGCTAAATGCCGCTTTAATAGTTATTCGACTAAGGGTTAACGCTTTAACTTGCTGATGCTGATTTATCAGTACCCAAGTAGCGCTTTGCTTTGCTTGGTTTTACTTTTTCAAGATCAACCAATACTAGGCCATCAATACAATTATTGAATTGTGGATCAATACTAAAGCTTAAAAATTTAACTCCATTTGGTTCGCATAGCTCTGTATATTGTTTAAATAGTGTGGGTACATGCGTGCCCATGTTAGCGAGTATGTGTTTAAGCTCTACAAAATCTTCTTTTATATTATTACCCTCGAACAAGTTAGTGCACTGAGTTTGCTGTTCAGGTGTGTGACGAAAAGCATTGTTAGGCGTTGCGAGTGATTTTTCACAGCCATAATAGTGCTGATAATAATGCACTAATAAAGACTTTGCCTGCTCAGGTAGTGCGTTTGACACACTCACCGCACCAAATAAGTAACGGTATTGAGGGTAGCGATTTATAAAAGCGCCAATACCATACCATAAGTAGTCGAGACTTTTTCTGCCCCAATATTTAGGTTGTACAAAGCTTCGGCCTAGCTCTATGCCTTGTTTAAAATAAGGAGTCATATCTTGGGTATAATTAAATAGGCTATCGGTATAAAGCCCACTTTGTGAGTGTTGTTCAATCACATCCTGTGCACAAGCTAATCGGTAAGCACCCACCAACTCTAGTGCATATTCATCCCACAATACTAAGTGCTGATAGTGCATATCGTATTTATCTATGTCTCGGCGGTTTCCACTACCTTCACCTACAGCCCGGAAAGCGATTTCTCGTAAGCGGCCCAGTTCACGAAATAAGGGAGAGCTTCCTTGGTATTGGTACAAATAAATCACCATGCCATCACTGGTTTTACCTAAATGTTCGCAGCATTCTATGGCTTTTTTTAATTCTTTTTTACATTCAGGAGAGGCGATCGGAGCATGAGTTTTTAATGGTAGCGTTTTTTTTGTGGTTAAACGATATAGTTGCTTACGGATTAGCTCAACCACTTCTTTGTCTTTTAAGTCTGGGATTAAATAAGACTCAGGAGCAATGGAAGCGCCAATTTCAAACTCGAGTGATTTTTGACGTTGCTTAAACATTTCTTTTACCAGTAATAAGCTAGCCAGTGGTTTATAAAGCATTGATGCGCCGTAAAACAGCGGACTATTTCTGGCTTTAATATAGATAGGCAAAATAGGGCTGTTAGCCTTTTTAGCAATGCGTAAAAAGCCACTGTTCCATTTGCAGTCTTTTATACCCGTAGGACGAAGTCGAGAAACTTCACCGGCAGGGAAAATAAGTAACGCTCCTTCATTTTTTAAGTGCTGGTGGATATTACTCAGCTCTTGTTTTTTACTTTGCCCTGATAGGTTATCAACGGGTAGTAATAACGAATGCATGGCGTCAACGGTCATTAACATACGGTTAGCCACCACTTTTAAATCGGCTCTTACCGTTGATAACACATTAATTAATGCAAGCGCATCTAAGGAGCCGATAGGGTGGTTTGCAATAATGACAATTTTTCCTTCACTGGGAATATTTTCTATTTGCTTAGCTTTATAACGAGTTTCAAAATCAAGTTCATCAAGTACTTGCTCTACAAATTCTATTCCTTGAAGGTGGGGATAGGCAGTTGCAAAGTTTGTAAATTCTTGTTCATGTAATAAGTAGCTAAGACTTTTTTTTACCAGTTTTTTTATTTTAAATGAGTTAGTTAACTGTGGTAAATTGGTTGCTATTACTTTATCTACACTGATCATACGCACCTCTTTTTATACTAGGCTAAGGCCAATATGTTTAGCTTAGAGTGCGGATATGACAATACGCGGTCAGTTGTGTGACTTTTTAAAACCGTTTACTTACTATTGAATTAAACCATACCAGTACTACTATTTACGGTTACTTTTTAAGGAATCATCATGTCAGTTTTAGTCGCGATTACCGGTCGAGATAACACAAAATTAATTGCAAGAATGCAATCACAATTACCCAATATTCAAATTGAGCAGCTTGATGATTGCCAAGATTTTGCAAGTGTGGAATTTGTACTGGCTTGGAATGCGCCCGCGTCTTTATGGCCAAAGTTGATAAATTTGAAAGCGGTGTCATCGTTTGGTGCTGGGGTTGATAGTATCGATTTAAGTTTACTACCTGCACATGTTGAAGTAGTGCGCATTGTCGATAAACAGTTAGCCAATGACATGGCTGAATATGTACTTACTCATGTATTAGCGCAAAAATTGCGATTAAAAGAATATTTTTTAAAACAACAGCAAAGTGAATGGAAACCCAAAAGAGCGCATAAGCATAATCAAGTGAGTATTTTAGGGTTTGGCGAACTAGGTCAAGCATGTGCACATAGGCTAGTTAGTAACGCTTTTAAAGTCAATGCTTGGAGCCGAAGTCCTAAAACATCAACCATAGCAACACTCTACCATGGTGATCAGGGACTAAATGATATGTTAGTGAATACAGATTATTTAATCTGTCTACTGCCACTTACTAGCAATACCAAAGGTATTATTAATCAACAGTTGCTTAAGCAACTTCCTGAGCATGCTGTGTTAATTAATGTGGCCCGAGGTGAGCATGTTGTTGAAGCTGATTTGCTCGATGCGCTCAACAACGCACGTTTACGAGCAGCAACGCTTGATGTATTTTCCTGTGAGCCACTACCAAGCGAACACCCTTATTGGCAGCATCCAAATATTACTTTAACGCCGCATTGCGCTGCGTTGTCAGATCTAGATAGTGTTGTTGAACAAATAGCAGATAATATTTTGCGTTTAAAAGCGAGACAGCCATTAATTAATTGCATTAATAAGCAGCAAGGTTATTAGTTTAGAGTTGTTTGACTTTAAAGGATTAAAATTTGTTTAACTTTTAATAGAAACAGCTTGTTAACATTTGTAATTTTTATTATTGTTAAAAGCCGTTCTAACAATAATAATAAATAAATAGGATGAATTATGAAACCCAGTCAAGGGGGCGCAAAAATCAGCATTGTGGTTGTATCTATCATTATATTAGGAATATCTGCTTGGTTTAACCAAGCCAATGCGACAGTGCTGCTCAACTAATTCTTATTACCACAGTAGGAATTAGCTACGCTTGCTGTGGATTTCTCGGTTTTGATGCTTCTTATCATCACTCTTCTTCAGTAAGACATACGTTGCACCACTTCCTCCATGCTGCCTGAGTGCAGTATGAAATGCTAAAACACAGGGAATAGTTTGCAACCACTGGTTTACGTAACTTTTTAAAATACCCAGTTTGGCTTTATTTTTAATTCCTATTCCATGACGAACAAGAACCATTCTTATATTACGCTGGTGGCAGTCTTTAACAAAGGCTAACAAAGAAGCATGGGCGTTTTTTAAAAGTTGTCCGTGTAAATCTAATGTCGCATCGAGCTGATATTTAGCTAGTCTTACGTTTTTAAAAACCGGGCTTTGCACGCCATCTCGTTTAAAGCTTAATATGGCGAGTGGGTCGAGCAATTCAAGTGGTTCATCTAACGGATTAAATTGTTCACTGTTTAAGTTTAATTGTGCAGCTTTGTTTTTTTCTTGCTGTGCGATAACCGTTTTATGACTTTTAGATGGTAATGTCACGGTGTCGTGATTGATAGGGGTAACATCTTCCATAGAGGATAAGAATAAATCGAAATCTGACAACGGTATGGGCTTATCTCAAAATAGGCTAATACGAGATAAATTTTAACTTAGTTCAAACTAAGACCCAAGATTTTTAAAGTTGTGGAATAAAAAAAGCCCAGAAAAACTGGGCTATAAAATATTCTAAGGGGAAGTAATTAGTGCTGAGATACAGTAAATTGTCCAAATGTATAAACTTTAAACAAATAAAATGTGTTGATCAAAACTAAACTCATATTTGAAATAATACTCGACGACATAAGATCTAAGCTAAATGATAGGAATAACAAACCACAAGCACTAATCGCAGCAACGCGAAGCAGTGTCAGTTGGTTAATAAAGAATGCACCTAAACCTAGTGCAAGTAGTAATGTATTTAAAAGCCAATCTAGCTCGTTTAGCATGGTCGTTTCAATAGTTCAGTTGTTGAAAAAAGGAGCGCCATTATGTTGATCTTTTGCACAGCTTTCAACCAAGTAATTTTAAATTTTCAGATTAGTTTTTTTAATGTTAAAAGTAAGTGAGTAATACTGAAAATATTCCCTCTTCAGCAATAATTCGATATTTTTGGCAGCTTTGCGGCTGCTGTAAATCAATACATAAATAAAGTGTTCTTCGCTGCGTATCAAGTCGCGGATGAAGGGTTGAGTCCAATAGTTTTGGTTCGCTTGAAAACACCCCTGGCCAATACACACTTTGGCTTACCATAGATGATTTTTTATAAGTAAGTAAGCTTGGCTTTGGTATTAAAACAAGTATAAGTAATAATATCGTGAAAATAAAAAACAGGGCCAGCTTGATATCACGCTTAGTGTTCTTTGATTGCGGCTTTAATTGTGAGCCAAGGTTTGCAAGCTTATTAGTGGATGTAGGTTTAACAGTAATCGTTTTATTTTTTTTGCGGCGACTCTTTTTTGTGGTTTTCGACATAAAGCAAATCTGGCCTTTTTAGCTTAGCTCTCTATAATAAAGTAAATATTTGTATTTTAAGCAAATCACCAATTTCGCAGACATGGCTTTAGCCTATAAGGATTATATATGAATACGCAGCTATCTATTTTAATAGTTGATGATGTTAGCACGGTGCGTAGCTTTCTCAGTCAAACATTGATGCATTTAGGGATAGAGAATGTAAAAGAGGCGTCAACGGCCGCGCAGTGCATTAGCGAGTGTCGTGCAGCCAATTTTAATATTATATTTTTAGATATAGAACTACCTGATGGCGACGGTAAAGAGCTTATTGCGCAAATTAATGAGTTATCACCAGAGACAAACGTGGTGATGGTGTCGGCTCATTCAGGCGTTGAAAATGTGAAGGATGCGATAGATAGAGGGGCTAAAGGATTTGTAGTTAAGCCATTTTCTCCAAAGAAAATTGCGGCGATGTTGAAAAAGTTTTACCCAGAGCTTGATAACGTTTAATAGGCGCATTTATTTTGGGCAAAAAAAAACCGGCAAAAGCCGGTTTTTTTAATCTTGCAAAAACAAATTATAGCGCTTTAATTTTAGCAGCTAAACGGCTCTTATGACGAGCAGCTTTGTTTTTGTGGATTAGACCCTTAGTTGCGTAACGGTCTAGGATAGGTGTAGCAACAGAAAAAGCTTGCTGTGCAGCTTCTTTATCGCCAGCTTCAATAGCTACGATTACTTTTTTGAAGTAAGTACGCATCATTGAACGACGGCTTGCGTTGTGCTGACGGTTTTTTTCGCTTGTGATAGCGCGTTTTTTTGCAGACTTGATGTTAGCCAAGGTTTGCTCCTAACAATCTTAAATAAAGCTTAAATTAAAGGCCGTGGAATATGCCTGTTTTTATCATGAATGTCAATTTAATTTTAACAATCCAAGAAAAACTGCTCCTTATAACGAACATCAATTTGCCGCTTTAGCAGTTAATAGCGCTATTGTAACAAAGCAAGGGGTTCCAGCCTAGTGCTTTAAAGCGATTTATAAAAAAGACTATGGCATAATTAACTTAATTGCTGATTTTTAATATGGATTCATAGTGTCAAAAGGTTTGTTTCGTTCTGGGATGATTGTAAGTGCAATGACAATGATCTCGCGTATTTTAGGGCTAGTACGAGATGCCGTCGTAGCTAACTTGTTGGGCGCAGGCGCTGCGGCCGATGTATTTTTATTTGCTAACCGTATTCCTAATTTTTTACGCCGTTTATTTGCCGAAGGGGCTTTTGCGCAAGCATTTGTACCGGTATTAAGTGAAATTAAACAGCAGCAAGGCGATGAGAAGGTCAGAATATTTGTTGCCCAAGCCGCCGGCACGTTAGGCACTATTTTACTGATAGTGACGCTCTTTGGTGTGATAGCGTCACCTGTTATTGCTGCTTTATTCGGCACTGGTTGGTTTATTGATTGGTGGCAAGGTGGCCCTGACGCAGAAAAGTTTGAGCTTGCCAGTTCGCTATTAAAACTGACTTTTCCTTATTTGTTTTTTGTAAGCCTTGTGGCGCTCAGTGGCGCTGTGATGAACGTTTATAATCGTTTTGCCGTTGCGGCTTTTACCCCGGTTTTACTCAATGTATCTATTATTAGTTGTGCCATTTTACTACATGATCAGTTTTCTGTAGGCGCTTATGCGTTAGCTGTTGGCGTGTTTTTAGGAGGCGTGGTACAGCTATTATTTCAACTGCCGTTTTTGTATAAAGCAAAAATGCTAGCGCGCCCGCGCTGGGGTTGGCAAGATGAAAATGTGAAAAAAGTACGCAAGTTAATGCTCCCAGCCTTATTTGGTGTATCAATTAGTCAAATTAACTTATTACTCGATACGGTAATAGCTTCATTATTGATGACAGGCTCTATCGCTTGGCTGTATTACTCAGATAGACTGATTGAATTCCCACTTGGTTTATTTGGCATTGGTATTGCGACGGTTATTTTACCTGCGCTGTCAAAATTACACAGCAGTAAAAAAAGTAGCGACTTTCAACATACCCTAGATTGGGGAGTGAGGTTTGTGATTTTTTTAGGGCTTCCAGCAATGATAGGATTGATGATTATAAGCCCACTTATTATTACCGTGCTGTTTGATCATGGCGCTTTCAAAGAAGCGGGCATCGATCATGTTAAGGCGGTGAGCTTAGGGGTGGTTGCCTACTCAGTAGGATTAGTCAGTTTTATGTTAATTAAAGTCCTCGCGCCTGGGTTTTATTCTCGGCAAGATACTAAAACACCGGTACGCATTGGTATTATTACTTTGGTACTAAATATGGTGTTTAATATTATGCTGGCACCATTTATTGGCTACTTAGGTTTGGCACTGGCAACCTCAATGTCGGCAAGTTGTAATGCCTACTTACTGTATCGACAGCTTAAAAAAGAGAATGTTTATCAGTTTTCCAGCATGAGTGGCTACTTCACTTTGAAGTGTTTGTTGGCAAGTATAACAATGGGCGCATTGGTTTGGTTTACTAGTAGGCAATATGACTGGGTTAGTTGGCACTTTAGCGAACAAGTTATGTTATTGGTTGTGTTATTAATTATTGCGATTGTTAGTTACTTTTTTATGTTGTTTTTGATGGGTGTTAGACTAAATACGATAAAAAGTGTAGCAATTACTGAATCAAATTAAAAAAAAGATTATAATCGGACACTCTGCGGCCCGAGGTCGCATTTTATCGCTCGCTGAAAAAGGCATTAGGTGGCATGGAGTTAATTAGAGGTATACACAATATACGTCCACAACACTTTGGTTGTGTGCTGACCATTGGTAATTTTGATGGTGTTCATTTGGGTCATGCTGCCGTATTAAAAGGGCTTTTAGCTGATGCAAAAGAAAATAATTTACCCAGCACTGTAATGTTATTTGAGCCTCAGCCACAGGAGTTTTTTGCAAAGAGTAACGCTCCGGCTAGGCTGACTCGACTGCGTGATAAACTTCGTCTATTGAGTAACTTAGGAATTGAACGCGTTATTTGTATTAGCTTTAATCAGGCTTTTGCAAACATGCATGCTGAGCAGTTTGTTAGCGATATTTTAATTAAAAAGCTGGGCGTTAAAGCATTAACGGTTGGTGATGATTTTAGGTTTGGTAAACAGCGCCAAGGTAACTTTAGTCTATTGGCAACTATGGGCACCCAAGTGGGAATGAGTGTTAAAAGCACTGCCAGCTTTAGGCAATTAAATGCTAGAGTAAGCAGTACCTTGATACGAGAAGCGCTTGCTGAAGGTGACTTAGTTAGTGCAAAAGTTATGCTTGGGCATAATTATGCAATATCTGGACGTGTTATTCATGGCTGGAAAAAAGGCCGCGAACTGGGTTTTAGAACGGCAAATATTGCACTAAAACGTCAAGTTTGTCCGGTCAATGGTGTATTTGCGGTTCAAGTGATGATCGCAGGAAAGAAAGTTTTTGGGGTGGCTAACATTGGAAACAAACCCACGTTTAATGGAACTCGTGCCTTATTAGAAGTTCACCTTTTTGATTTTGCACAAGATATTTATGGACAATTTATGCATGTGGAGTTAATTGAAAAACTCCGCAATGAGAAAAAATTCGAGACATTAACACAACTGACGGCACAAATAGCAACCGATGTTGCCGCCGCTAAGCAGTGTTTTGGTTTAAAATTAGGTAGCCGATAGAAACGGAAAGTAGGATTAATGAGCGACTACAAACATACTTTGAATTTACCGGAAACAATGTTTCCAATGCGTGGCAATTTGGCACAACGTGAACCAAAAATGCTTAAAGCATGGTATGAAGACGACCTATACGGTCAAATTCGCAGCGCGAAGAAAGGTAAAAAAACTTTCATTTTGCATGACGGCCCTCCGTATGCAAACGGCGATATCCATTTAGGCCACTCAGTAAATAAAATATTAAAAGATATTATTGTTAAGTCTAAAACTTTATCAGACTTTGATGCGCCATACGTACCAGGTTGGGACTGTCATGGTTTACCAATCGAGTTAATGGTTGAGAAAAAAGTCGGTAAACCCGGTGTTAAGGTAACTGCGGCAGAGTTTCGTGAGAAATGTCGTGCCTATGCTAAAAAGCAAGTGGAAGGCCAAAAAGTAGACTTTAAACGTTTAGGCGTTTTTGGTGATTGGGATAAACCTTACCTAACCATGAACTTTGACTTTGAAGCTAATGCCATTCGTGTACTGGGCCGCATTATAAAAAATGGTCACCTTCATAAAGGTGCTAAGCCTGTGCATTGGTGTACAGATTGTGGTTCAGCATTAGCTGAGGCCGAAGTTGAATACCAAGATAAACAATCTCCAGCTATTGATGTACGCTTTACTTTTACAGATCAAGATGCGGTAGTTAATGCGTTTGATTTAGCGGCTGGCCATACAGGAACAGGTAGCGTAGGAACCGTCATTTGGACTACGACACCATGGACTTTGCCAGCAAACCGTGCGGTAGCTGTGCATGCTGATTTAGAATACGCGCTAGTACAAGTAGAAGATGAAGGCGTTCAGCAACGTCTTATTATAGGTTCTGAGCTGGTTAAAGATGCGATGGATCGTTTTGGTTTTAACCATTTCCATATCCTTGGCTATGTTAAAGGCGCAGCACTTGAAAACTTAACCGTAGCACATCCTTTTTATGACCTTAATGTTCCTGTTATTGTTGCTGAGCACGTAACAACAGATTCTGGTACGGGTATCGTGCATACTGCACCAGGTCATGGTCAAGAAGATTTCGTGGCAGGTCTTGAGTACAATCTTGAAGTAGCTAACCCTGTTGGCGCAAACGGTGTGTACTTACCTGATACTGAATTATTTGCCGGTCAACATGTGTTTAAAGCCAATGCGAGTGTAATTGAGGTATTAAAAGAAAATAATGCCCTAATGCATCATCATGCATTAACGCACAGCTACCCACATTGCTGGCGCCATAAAACACCTATTATTTTCCGTGCCACACCACAATGGTTTGTTAGCATGGATCAGGCTAACTTGCGCCAAGACTCACTGGCTGAAATTAAAAATACCCAATGGTTACCTGAATGGGGCGAAAGCCGTATTGCCAACATGGTTGAAGGCCGCCCTGATTGGTGTATTTCACGCCAACGTACTTGGGGTGTACCTATTGCGCTGTTTGTTGATAAAGACACGGGTGCATTACACCCAAATACTCAAGAGCTGATTGAGCAAGCAGCAGCGCTTGTTGAAAAGTCAGGTATTCAAGCATGGTATGACCTAGAGCCAGCTACTTTACTAGGTGAAGAAGACGCACAACAATACATGAAAGTGCAAGACACACTCGATGTGTGGTTTGATTCAGGTGTAACTCATGCCTGTGTTGTTGATGCGCGTGAAGATTTAACCGGTCCTGCTGATTTATACCTAGAGGGTTCAGATCAACACCGTGGTTGGTTTATGTCATCAATGATGACCTCAGTGGCAATAAATGGTCATGCACCTTACAAACAAGTGCTAACGCATGGCTTTACGGTTGATGAAAACGGCCGCAAAATGTCTAAGTCATTAGGTAATGTTATTTCACCACAAAATGTGATGAATAAACTAGGTGCTGATATTTTACGTTTATGGGTAGCATCAACTGATTACACGGCAGAAATGACGGTATCAGATGAAATATTCAAACGTTCAGCAGATCGCTACCGTCGTATTCGTAACACCAGCCGTTACTTACTTGCTAACCTTAGTGGTTTTGATCCAAAAACGGATCAAGTTGCTGTGGATGATATGGTTGAGCTTGATAAGTGGATTGTAGGGCGCGCAGCACAGTTACAAGATGACATTTTAGCAGCGTACGATAGCTACCAAATGCTATTAGTAACGCAAAAGCTAATGAACTTCTGTACCGGTGAGCTTGGTTCGTTCTACTTAGACGTTATAAAAGATCGTCAGTACACGGCAAAAAGCGACAGTCATGCACGTCGTTCTTGTCAAACCGCGCTGTACCACATTGCTGAAGCGATGACGCGTTGGATGGCACCAATCATGAGCTTTACAGCACAAGAAATTTGGGAAGCACTTCCAGGTGAGCGCAGTGACTATGTATTTACTTCAACTTGGTATGAGGGCTTACAAGCGCCAACTACGACCAAGTTTAGTAATGAAGATTGGCAAGCAATTTTAAATGTGCGTGACGAAGTAAACCGTCTGCTAGAAGCTGCACGTAAAGAAGAAGTGATTGGCGCTACATTACAAGCAACAGTTAACTTGTTTGCAAGTAAAGAACTTGCAGCAAAACTGACCGCACTAGGTGATGAACTTCGCTTTGTGTTACTTACTTCAGCTGTAAATGTTACTGAAGTAGAGAGCCAGCCTGCAGACTCACAAGCAACCGAAATTGAAGGTTTATACATTAGCGTATCAGCAACAGAGGCTAAAAAGTGTGAGCGTTGTTGGCACTATAGTGAAGATGTAGGCGTTGAGCCTGCGCACCCTGAAATCTGTGGTCGTTGTGTAAGTAACGTTGACGGTGAAGGTGAAAAGCGTCAATTCGCTTAGGAGTTGTTTTTAGTGAGCAAACTAACCCAAAAAAGTGGTTTAGTGTGGCTTTGGTTGAGTCTATTACTACTAGTAATAGACTTTGCCAGTAAAACACTGGTTGTAAACACCATGGCTTATGGTGAGTCAATTAATCTACTGCCTATTTTTAGTATCACTTATGTACATAACTACGGTGCAGCTTACAGCTTTTTAAGCGAAGCGGGTGGCTGGCAACGCTGGTTTTTAAGTGTAATAGCAATCGCAATTAGTTGTTTGTTGATATGGTGGTTAAAGCGCCTTCCTGCGTCTAATAAAGTATTGTGCGGTGCATATTCGTTAGTGTTAGCGGGTGCTATCGGTAACTTATACGACCGTGTTGCTTATGGATACGTTATTGATTTTTTACATGTGTTTTACGAAGACTCACATTTCCCCGTATTTAATATTGCAGACTGTGCTATTTGTATTGGCGCTGCATTATTACTATTTGACGCCTTTACAGGCGAAGAACCAAAGGAGCATAAAGCATGAGCCAAGCTGTAATTGGTGAAAACTCAGACGTTATTTTTCATTTTTCTATTAAACTAGAAGATGGCTCTGCCGCTGACTCAACAAAAGTGCATAACAAACCTGCCAAGCTCACTATGGGTGATGGCAGCTTAACCGCTAACTTTGAAAAATGTTTGCTTGGCCTAACTGCGGGTGAAAGCAAAACATTTGAACTTGAGCCTGAAGATGCCTTTGGTCAACCTAATCCAGATAATATTTATTATGTAGATCGTAGTAAGTTTGGTGCAGAAACACCGGCTAAAGTAGGGGCGATTATTGCCTTTACTCAACCTGATGGTACTGAGCTTCCAGGCCTGGTTCGTGAAGTGCAAGGTGAGTCTGTCACTATCGATTTTAACCACCCTTTAGCGGGTCAACGTTTAACGTTTGAGGTTGATATTATTGAGGTACAAGGTTAATGGAAATATTACTAGCTAATCCACGAGGCTTTTGCGCCGGTGTTGACCGCGCAATTAGTATTGTTGAGCGCGCTTTAGATATTTTTGAAAAACCAATCTATGTAAGACACGAAGTGGTGCATAACCGTTATGTAGTCGATGGTTTAAAAAATCGCGGCGCCGTGTTTGTTGAAGAACTAGATCAGGTTCCAGATGACAGCATTGTTATTTTCAGCGCTCATGGTGTATCTCAGGCTGTTCGCTCAGAGGCTAAACGCAGAGAGTTAAAAGTATTTGATGCAACCTGTCCGTTAGTGACTAAGGTGCATATGGAAGTAACGCGTGCTAGTAAAAAAGGTATTGAATGCATCTTAATTGGTCACCACGGACACCCTGAGGTTGAGGGTACTATGGGTCAATACGATAACGAGCAAGGTGGTATTTACCTTGTTGAAACGGTTGATGATGTGTTAAAGCTTGATGTAAAAAATGCGGATAATCTTTTTTACTGCAGCCAAACAACTCTATCTGTAGATGATACTGCCGATGTGATTGATGCTTTACGTAGTAAATTTCCTGCAATCGATGGCCCACGTAAAGATGATATTTGTTATGCAACGCAAAACCGTCAAGATGCGGTTCGTGATTTAGCTGATAAAGTAGATGTGTTATTAGTTGTGGGTGCTAAAAATAGCTCCAACTCTAATCGCTTAAGAGAGCTGGCAGATAAAATGGGGACGCAAGCCTATTTAATTGATGATGCTAGTAATGTTGAAGCATCATGGTTTGATGGTATCAATAGTGTAGGTGTGACTGCCGGTGCTTCAGCTCCTGAGGTATTAGTTCAGCAAGTCATTACTCGTTTAAAAGAGCTTGGTGGCACGCAAGTAACCGAGAACCCAGGTGAAGAAGAAAACATCGTTTTTGCTGTACCAGTAGAGCTGCGTTAGTCTATTAATAGATAAAAGGAGGGCCGAATGAGTAAGCAACTGACACCAGATGCACTACTTTTTTCGGCCCTTTTTAATGAGCGTGGTGTACTTGCATCCCTCGTAGTAACACAAGTCGTGGCTATTATTTTAGCTTTTGCTCCTAATGCTGGCGGTGACATATGGCTGCACTTGGGAGAGATTAGTTTATTTCTTCATGTAACAGTATTAGTCAGTACCTCTTTTTTATACATTTGCCGGCGATTTCTTGCAAAACAGCCTCAGTTTATTCAGCTTAGTTTTTTTATTGCTGTATATAGTCTGAGCACTGCTTTATTTAGTCTGGCTTTTTCTCATATTGCTTTTGATATAGAAAACGAAAAACAACTTACGTTTTTTGTGTTACGTAATTGCATTATTGTATTTTTGCTTACCTTACTTTTTGTACAATTTTTGCTTATTCATTTTGAAAAAGAACAGCAAGCCAAAGCACTCTCTCGAGCGGAGCTTGATGCCTTGCAGGCGCGGATCAGACCCCATTTTTTATATAATAGTTTGAATACGGCAGCAGAATTAACGCATCATGACGTTGAAGCTGCTGAGAATGCTATTTTGGCATTAGCAGCGCTTTCGCAAGCTGCAATGCGTTCAGGGCAAAGTGTATTACTCAGTGATGAAATAATATTAACTAAACAATATATTGCTCTTGAATCATGGCGTTTTGCAGAGCGTTTACAGGTTGAGTGGTTATTACCAGAAAACCTCCCTGCGCTCTATATTCCATATCTAACATTACAACCTTTGGTAGAGAACGCAGTATGTCATGGTGTAGAGCCCAGCCAAAGTGGTGCTACCATTAGTATTGAGTTGCATGTTACAACACATTATTTAACCTTGATTGTAACTAACCCTGTACCTACTGAAACTGCTAATACTAGAGAGCATAACGGTATGGCAATTGATAATATCCGTTCTCGTTTAAGTATTTATTATAAAGGTCGGGCGCAATTGACTATAACCAACAAAGAAAATAAATTTAGAGTTAAAGTGGTTATCCCAAAACAAACAGAGAACATGTTATGAATGTACTGATTGTAGATGATGAACCCTTAGCAAGAGCACGCTTAAAGCGTTTACTTGGTCAAAGCCATACATCCCTTCATGTGCAAGGTGAGGCCGATAATGGCAATGACGCTTTAATGAAAATAGAAGAGCTTCAGCCTGATTTAGTGTTTTTAGATGTTGACATGCCAGGCTTAAATGGCATCGAAGTGGCTAATCAACTCAATGGCTTGGCGGTTCCCCCTGCGATTATTTTTATAACCGCTCACCCTGAGCATGCACTTGATGCACTGCAACTAAATGCAGCTGGGTATTTAGTAAAACCTATATCAGTAAAAAGTTTGCAACATGCATTACAACAGCTAGGACGTTTAAACAGAGTACACCTGCAACAGCAACATACAGAAAAAGTAACGTATCAACTGGCCGGCACTATCAGAAGTATTGAAATAGAGAGTATTTTTTATTTTAACGCAGAGGAAAAGTATACCAAGGTTGTGTTTGATCAAGGGGAAGCTTTAATTGAGGACAGTTTAAAGCATCTTGAAATGCAATACCCGCATCATTTATTAAGAATTCATCGACATACTTTGGTGAATAAGAACAAAATCATTGCCCTACATACGCTTAAAAACCATCAACATGTTATTGAGCTACAAGGCTGTAGCGCTTTTTTAGCTGTAAGTCGTCGAGCACTCAAAAGCGTAAAAAGCGAACTTTAATACACCTACCCATTAACCGCTTATCAACATAATTAACCGTTAGTCATGGTTCTAGTTGAATCTAATTTTTAATTGCATACACTTATTGTTAGATAATTATTATTTGGTTTAAGTATGTTCTCGACTGTATTTAAGTTTCAAAAGGGCTTTACTCTCATCGAAGTTCTGATTGCTTTCATTATTTTAAGCTTTGGCTTACTCGGTGCGGTGGCTTTACAAGCAAAAGCAAAGCAAGCAAGTTTTGATTCAATGCAACGTGCTGCTGCTGTTGCGCTTGGTAATGATATTATTCAACGTATTCGAGCAAACGATACTTCGCAACTCGCGACCCATTATGATGTAGAGTTTACCAGTGAAACCACTAAGAAACCGTCTAAAACATGTTTTACAAGCTCTTGTAGTAACGCACAAATAGCTAGTTTAGATATCGAGCAATGGAAACGTGCTATCCGAGCCCGAGAGAATACCGGATCACTTGATGGGGCAACTGTGTGTATTAACCCTGAAGTTGTAGGGGGGTCTGGGGGGAAAGCATATAACATAGAGGTTATTGTTTCTTGGCAGGGTCGCCAAGAATTTAAAGCGAGTGAGGCCACAGGTAAAATTAGCTGTGGTGTTGCAGATAAAAAACGTCGCTTAGTCGTGCTTAATAGCTATGTATATGTTAGGAGCTAAAATGAAGCAAACAGGATTTACACTCATTGAAATGATGATATCTCTATTTATAGGGGGATTAATTTTGGGTGGGGTAATGTTTACTTATATCGGTATGAAAGTAACCACCAAAGACACAATGACTATAGGTGAGTTACAAGAATCAGGTCGCTTAGCTATAAATATTATGCAACGTGATATTGAGCAGGTTGGTTTTTGGGGAACATTTTATGATGATTCTTTCACCGTTATAAACACATCATCATTGTCGAATCCTACAGGTGATTGTTTTGAAGGTCTCAATAACGGTAGCTTTCCTGATTTAACCAGCAGCAGTAACTTTAAAACGCTTTATGCAAAAACAGCTACTAGTTCAAGTGAACTTAATTGCGTTAATAACCCTTTAGCAGGCACTGATATTTTACAGGTTAAGTTTTTACAAGGAAACCAACTAGAAGTGGATGCCGCAGGTGTTAATGAAACGCAAAGTGATGAGAATTATTTTATTGCTGAGCAAGAAAGTGCTCGCTTTGAGCGAGGTGTTGTTGACCCTACTAGCATAAATATTAATGCGTCGGTATGGCCGTATAGTCATCACAGCTATTATATTTCAGAGCAAACTTATACGGTAAATAATAAGAGCCTTACTGTACCTGCACTAATGCGAAAACGTTTGGTGGGAGGGTCTATAAACACTGAAACCATAATGGAAGGCGTGGAAAATATGCGTTTTGTTTTTGGTCTAGATACTACCAGCGACAGCCGTGTTGATACATACAAAAGCATCAATGATATGAATGTCAGTGACTGGGAAAATCGTAAAGGCATTTTAACAGTACAAGTTTTTTTATTGATCAGAGCATTGCAGCCTGATCCAGGTCTTAAAATTAAGAACCAAACGTACGTATTAGGGGAAGATGCTAATAGTCGCACTCTCACTTTTTCAGATAATTTCAGACGAACTGTTTTCACGACGACTATTCGTTTAAATAACGTGGGTGCAAATTTATGGCGTATTTAACGCAGATGAAAAATAAACAACAGGGCGTTGTACTTATTACAGCGCTTATTATGGTCATAGCAGTGACAGGAATTGCGGTTACTTTAATGAGCAGTAGTAGTATTGATATTAAAATTACCAACGCAGCCCAAGAGCGCGAGGTTGCAGAAAACCAACTAATTGGTGAAGTGCAGCGCATAATTGCTGACGAAGTCAGTAAAGGAGCTGCTAATCAGTTCTTTTTGACCCCTGAAGAAGTTTCAGACAAGGGTATTGTTATGGCTGAACGTGATGATATGAAAAGCAATATGATTAATTTAAACAATGGTGTACTCGATTTAGAATGCCCTCGTCGTTTTAGTTTTACTGCTGGTATCTCATGCAACATGGTACAAGTTTCAACAACCATAGAATATGGCTCTAAAAGTAAGCACCAGCTTACAATTGTGACCGGCGTAGCCCAAGAGATGGCTAGCATAAGTAAGGGGATTTAAAATGAAACTTACGTTAAAGAGAGTACTCATTTCTATATTTTGTGTATTAATTAGTTTATCAGCGAATGGTGAAGACATAGAGCTCTATGTTAACCACAATGTGGAAACTAATGAAAAGCCACGTGTTATTATGATTTTTGATACCTCGGGCAGTATGGCCTGGGATGTAAACGATGGCAATGCCTGCTATAAAAGAAGCGGTAATAGTTATTACGAGGTTGATTGCTTTGAAAGTAAAGATAGCTATAAACGAAATGAGCAATGTTACAAAAGAACTAGTTACTACAATTATGAAGCCACATGTAGTGATAGTCGTTTAAGAGTTGCACAAAATGCGATTACACAGTTAGTGAACGATAATGATGATATCGAATTTGGTTTAATGCGCTTTAATGGTAGTAATGGTGGGTATGTACTAGCCAGAGTTGGTGCTGCAAAATCAACGTTGCTAAATAAAGTTGATGAGCTACCTGCCAGCGGATCAACCCCATTAACTGAAACATTGTGGGAAGCGTATTTATATATAACAGGCCAAAACGTTTACTATGGAGGTAATACTAATAATCGAGATTTTACCGCAGAGTCATCAGGAGTTTATAAATCACCCTTTGCCCCTGTAGCGGGTGAGCCATTACGTTGTGATAATAGTATCAACATTATTTTAATGACGGACGGTGACCCTACAAACGACTCCAACAGAAATAATGATATATATAATCTCCATAATGACTATTTTTCTGAAAATGCACCTGCTGTTAGTAATAGTTATTTAGCAGCACTGGCGAAAATTATCCATGGTACAGATGATGTAAAAGTTGATTTGTATAGCAAAACCAATAATGTGCTTGATATTGGACGTGTATTTCCTATTGGTTTTGGTACGGGTATGAGCAACTCAGGAAAGAACCTACTTACTGAGACAGCAAACTACGGCGGTGGACAGTATTTACATGCAAATACTGCAGCACAATTATCAGACGCACTCAAAAATACGATTTCTCGTATTCGTGAAGTAAACGATAGTTTTTCATCGCCATCAGTGGCCAGTAATAACGTAGATCAAACTCGAAGCCGTGATGCTATTTATTTTGCAATGTTTTATCCAGAAACAGGTGCGCGCTGGCGTGGCAACCTCAAAAAGTTAAAAGTCTCAGGTAGTCAGATTGTTGACGCAACTAACAAGCCTGCTCTTAATAGCGAAGGTTTAATTTCAAAAGATGCAAAAACATTTTGGCTTCCTGCAGGCCAACCCGCTGACGGTAATGCTGTTGCACAAGGTGGTGTGAATCATTATTTAAGCACGATAGATCCGCTTGCTCGTAATTTATTTACGGAGAATCAAGGCTCTGTTGTTAGTTTTAATACTTCGGTTGTTAGTGACATTCTTAGCGGGGTTACTAATAACCCGTTGTCCCTATCTAGTCAAGATGTGAATTGGGCAAGAGGGGTCGACGTTGATGATGAGGATAAAGATGGTTCATCACAAGATCAACGATCTGATATTTTTGGCGACCCATTACATTCAAAACCTATTGCCATCGACTATGGCAATGATGATATACGAATTCTTATAGGAACAAATGCTGGGTTTTTACACATGTTTAAAGATGCTGGTGAGACTGTAAGTGAAAGCTGGGCGTTTATACCTTCAGCATTATTTGACATTATTAAACCACTCAGAAATAAACAAGCGGATAGTAAAGTATATGGTATGGACGGCCCTATAAGTGTTTACTTTAGTAATAAGAGTTTAAATAGCGAAGGTTTAAATGACGGTATTATAGATGCTAGTAAAGGAGATGCTGTTTGGGCTTTTGCTGGTATGCGCCGTGGTGGCAAGAATTACTACGGCTTAGATATTACAAATCCGAATCAACCAAAGCGCCTTTGGAGCAAACCAATTGAAGGCGGCAAAGGCGACTTTACGGAATTAGCACAAACATGGTCAAAACCGCAAATAGCTTATATTAAAGCTTTTGGTAATAAACCTTTACTCATATTTGGTGCTGGTTACGATATTAATAAAGACGCCGCAATTAGGTCTGAGGACACCAGCGGCCGGGGCATTTATATTGTTGAAGCAAAAACTGGCAGTTTAGTTTGGGCGTTAACCCCAGATAGCAATGGTTTTAAAGGTAAGCATAGCATTGCCGCTGATTTAACTACGCTTGATTCAGATTATGACGGCTATATTGACCGAATTTATGCTTCAGATACCGGTGGTAATATTTGGCGCATTGATATGCCAGGAGAAGATAGCAGCGAGTTCAGCCATTTCAAACTTGCAGAGCTTGGTAGCAATCAAAATACCCAAGATAGACGCTTCTTTTATAAACCTTTGATTGCGCGTACCTTGTTTAGTAAAGTAACGGAGACGACCATCAACGGTGATAAAGTTATTACCCGTTTAGATACTCCTTATGATGCAGTTGTTATTGGCAGTGGTAATCGTTCAAAACCAACGAATACAAATGAGCAAGATCAATTGTTTATGATTCGTGATGAAAATACGCTGACACGCTCATTTAAAATCAATGCGCCTGCTGCAATTAAACCATCCGACTTAATGATTATGAACGATGACCCGTTTGGTAATACTCTAGATGACATAGATGGTTTTAATCTTGTTGAAGCTGAGTTGGCAAAAAAGAAAGGGTGGCGCTATGAATTAGCCAAAGGTGAAAAGTCATTAGCTGCAGCTACTGTTGTTGGTGGGGTTGCTTATTTTACCTCTTTCACGCCAGCATCTGATGCCGTTGTAGAGAATCAATGTTCTTTAAGTGGGGGCGGTGGTGCGCTTTATGCGTTTCATTTGCATTATGGTACAAAAGTGTATGATCAGCTCAAATTTGCAACCAGTTATGACGTACCCGATACACCACAGCTTTATTTTGGTGCAACTAACTCTTGTACCGATTCGAACGGTGATGGAAAGTGTGATGATAATCCAGAAGAAGACGTTATCGAAGAAAGTCAGTTTTTTCTAATTGGCCCTGGAATAAAAGGTGAGCAAGCCGAAAACCCTCTTAAACCTGTAGAAATTACAGGACCTGGTTTAAAAGTGGTTGACGGTACAATCAAGTTGGTTAATGATAAAGAGCCCATTGGTTTTGGCTTTAAAACGCAGCAAACATATATTTATAAGCGTGAAGAAAACGACGAAATAAACAATTAAGGGCTGTATATGAACAAGACACAACAAGGATTCACATTAATTGAGTTAATGATCACAGTTGCGATTGTTGGCATTATTGCCGCAATTGCACTGCCGAATTACAGTGAGTATGTAAAAAGGGCATCACGCGCGGAAGCTGCATCTGCGCTGTTAGATGCGGCAAATAAGCAAGAGCAATACTTTGTAGATAACCGAGTTTATTCGACTTCGTTTAGCGACTTAGGTATTCAAAGTAAAACTGAAAACGGGCATTTTGAGTTGGCAATCAATGTGGTTGATAGCAATGAATTTACAATTACAGCTAAACCCATCGCTGGAGCGGTGAAAGGGGATGCTGATTGTACTGAGCTGTCTATTAATGACTTAGGCTTAAAAGGGGCTAAAGGGACCAAAGGTAAATCAGATATAAATTATTGTTGGGGTAGATAATGCAGGTAAACCTTACTCTGGATTATATACCCATCTCAAGTAGCTGCTTTTAGCGCTAATGGCGTTGAATTTACTTGCAATAGCCCAGCTATTGACGCGAAAATCCACCTTGTTTTCACTGTGAGTCTCTGGCTAGAGGAAATAAACCTAGCTATCACTATTATCCAATATATTAGTAAATCTCTTAACCAGAGTTCAGGTTAGTTATTTTTGCATCTATTTGTGGACTTTATCCGTATACGACCTGTTTGACTTATAGAAAGAGCAAGCCCTTCAAGGCTTGCTTTTTCGCTATTAGGGCAATAGATAAAAGTACCGTTTTGAAAGCCATTTAAAGAGCCGTCAGGTCTAAAAGTTATTGCAGTGCGAGGGTACTCTAAGCTATCAGAGGGATGGGTATGTTCAAAGGTACTAATAAGACGTTCGTCATTATCCAAAGATGTTGACTTGTCATTATCAGTAAATAGTGACACACCCGTGTGCCACTCACCATCTAAACATTGTTTATCTTTTAAAGCGCAAAGAGTTACGTAGCTGCCATGCTCTATAGCATAAAGACGTGCTAAATTAATATTTCGGTGTAATAAATTCACCTGATTATCAGCGCGATTGAGCGCCAAGAAATCAGGAACAAACCATAAAGAGAGTTGGCTCAGTATTGCTATAACTGAAATGGTTATTAGCAATTCTACTAGCGTAACGCCATCGTTTTTGTGAACACTTATAATTAACTTCATCCCTGAAGCCTTACATTGAACAGTCCATTATATTAGTTTAGTAAATAATCAAAAAACGACAAAGTATGAAATGGCTTTTAGCTGCAGGTTTGAGTTGTGTCACCTATATAAAAAGCAGTCCCTGATTGAGACAGTGTTAACCCTTTATTATTTTCATTAGTACCATTAGGGCAAAAAATAAAATTTCCAGGTTTAGTGGTGATACGACCGCTGGTGTTAAACCGTATTCGTCTATCTCCAGCTGTGAATGTTACCTTATCATTAAGGTTAATTTTTTCCATAACGCGAATTAAGCTGTCAGATGAGGAATTATATTGACCATCATTATCTGCATCAATAAAGGTAATAATAACTTTATTACCATCCCACCTTGCTCGGCATTGCATACTATCATCATTATTTTTAACCTCCGAATGCTGAGCTGCACAAATAACCACGATTTCATCAGTACTAGCTGCTTGTGATCGCGCAAAACTAATATTACGCTTTAGCTCCAATAAAAAGTTTTCGCCTCGGTTTTCTTCCAGCATATCGCTACTATTCCATATTGCAATACTCGCTATTATCGCAACAATAGCAACGGTAACCATTAACTCTAATAGAGTAAATCCTGTATGCTTGGTTTTCATATAAATCTCATTAACTCGATGATGTTGAAAGGTCAACAGACCCTAGTATAGTTATTTTTATTAAAATAATCATACCATGATTATTTTTCACCTGTGCTATTCAATCACTTTGTTTGCTATGAACCTCATGATTGTCTAAAATCGAGGCAACTGAGGCTTTCAAAAGTAACTAATATGAAAAAAATAGAAGCAATCATTAAACCGTTTAAGCTCGATGATGTGCGCGAAGCACTTTCTGATGTTGGTATTACGGGTATGACAGTAAGTGAAGTAAAAGGGTTTGGGCGTCAAAAAGGCCACACTGAGCTATACCGTGGTGCAGAGTATATGGTTGATTTTTTACCTAAGGTAAAGCTGGACATTGTGCTTGGTGATGAAGATGTAGAACGTGCTATTGATGTGATTGTTAAAACCGCACAAACAGGTAAAATTGGTGATGGTAAAATATTTGTCACTGAGGTAGAGCGTGTTGTTCGTATTCGTACCGCAGAAGAAGATGAAGACGCAATATAATCGTTGTCTTGAGTATAAAAAAGGCGCTACTTTAATTTAAAAGTAGCGCCTTTTTTGTGTTATTTATTTCTACTGTTAAATTTGCGTGTTTGCGCTGCATTATCACTTAATTCAGTTAACCCAAGCTTATCGTAGCTTTTTTCCATCATGGCTAATGCTGCATCAAGGTAGCTACTTTGTGAGTAGTGCTCTACCACATACTTGCCGCGATTCGCAGCTGCTAAATAGGCTTCACGTTCATAATAGTAAGTTGCAACCTTCAGCTCATAACGAGCCATACGGTTTAATAACCAAACTAAACGACGTTTTGCCTCCGGCGTATAGTCACTTTCTGGAAAACGTTTAACTAAGGTTGATAGGTCGGTATAAGCAACACGGGTGCGTTTAGCATCTCTGTCTGCTCTATCTACACCAAAGTATTCTTGGAAAGCATTTTTATCAGCTTTAATATTAACCAAGCCACGCATGTAATACATGTAATCTAAATCTTTGTGGTTTGGGTTTAAGCGAATGAAGCGGTCAATTGTCGCCAGTGCTTGCTCTGTATTACCTGATTGGTAATGTGCATACACTAAATCCATTTGTACTTGCTTTGAAAACGGGCCAAACGGGTAGCGAGAATCAATTGCCGTTAACAACTCAATTGCACGTGCGTATAAACCAGAATCAAGCGTTTGTTTTGCATCTTCGTATAGTGCTTGTGCTGATCTGTTTGGTACTCGTTGAATATCTTCTTGGTCAGGCGCAGACGAACAAGCTCCTAAACTAAGCACTGAAACTGAAAAAACAATGGCGAATGCACGTTTCCCTATTTTATTTATCATTTTATTTGTTACCTTCGATGTCTTCGGCTAGGCCAAGTGGGTAAAACCGAGTAAACTATGCGTATTATGTTATGCTTTTATTAAAAGCGATTCTAACCCAGTCAAGCAAAGCTTGCACTGGTAAATTGGGTAAAGTTACTAATGTCAGAGCAAATATCTCTCCAAGCCGAGGTCCCAACAGACTTAGGTGGTAAACGTCTAGACCAAGTATTAGCACAATTGTTCCCTGATTATTCACGATCACGGATAAAAACGTGGATTTTAGATGATAAAATCACCGTTGATGGCGAAATTTTCAACACCCCGCGTGAAAAATTACTCGGTGGTGAAGTTGTGGCTGTTGAAACAACAATAGAAGCACCTCGTGAATACGAAGCACAAGATATCAAATTAAACATCGTTTATGAAGACGATGATATTTTAGTTATCAATAAACCAATGGGATTAGTGGTTCATCCGGGCGCAGGCAATCCTGACGGTACGGTGTTAAATGCGTTACTTCATCATTTTCCAGACATTATCAACGTGCCACGCGCGGGTATAGTGCATCGTCTAGATAAAGACACCACAGGTTTAATGGTTGTCGCGAAAACGATTCAGGCACAAACTCACCTGGTGAAAGCCTTACAAAAGCGCGAAAATTTCACACGTGAATATGAAGCGTTATGTAATGGTACTATGACTGCCGGTGGTATGGTTGAAAAAGCGATTGGCCGCCATCCAACTCAGCGTACGCATATGGCAGTTCATGAAATGGGTAAACCAGCGATTACGCATTACCGTGTGGCAGAAAAGTTCCGTGCTCATACTCGTTTGCGTTTACGCCTTGAAACCGGACGTACGCATCAAATTCGCGTGCATATGGCGTACTTAAACCACCCATTAATTGGCGATCAATCTTATGGCGGTCGTCCTCGTCCACCAAAAGGAGCAACGCCTGAGCTGTTTGAGTTACTGCGTAGCTTTAAGCGTCAAGCGCTCCATGCTGTTAAATTAAGCATTGCTCATCCAATTACCGGTGAAATGATGACCTGGCAAGCACCTATCCCTGATGATATGGTTCAGATGACTCAAGCACTGCGTGAAGATACAAAAGCAAATCCAGACATAGCTAGTTAATTATGTCTGGCTTATCAGCTACATGGCAATCTATTCAGGGTGTAGGCACATTGAGTACTACACGGGATGGAGGCGTATCAAAGCCTCCATTTGATAGCTTGAATTTAGGATTGCATGTAGGTGATAACAGCCAAGATGTATTAACCAATCGAGCGCATGTAAATAGTTACATACCTAATCCTGCTGTTTGGTTAAATCAGGTTCATAGCGCTGATGTAATTAGAGTGGATGAAGGGTTTGATTTTAACCAAACTCTGACGGGGGATGCGCTTTACACGCAATTATATAACCAACCTTTAGCTATAATGACCGCTGACTGTTTACCTATTTTACTTACTTCAAGCGATGGCCAAGAAGTGGCTGCAATTCACGCCGGTTGGCGAGGGTTAGCGCAAGGAATCATTAATAATACAGTTAGCTATTTTAAGCATGCACCAACGAACTTACATGCTTGGTTAGGTCCTGCAATAGGGGCTGACCAATTTGAAGTCGGCCAAGAGGTCGTTGCAACATTTACAGCCAACAATCCAGCTTTGCATGATGCGTTTAAACCTCAAAATAACGATAAATATTTAGCTGATATTTATTACATAGCGCGTATTTTGCTAAACCAACGGGGTGTTGTGAATATTAGTGGTGGTGAATACTGCACGTTCTCTCAAAAAAATCAGTTTTTTTCTTATCGACGTGACGGCCAAACCGGTCGTATGGCAAGTTTGATCTGGCGCAAGTAAATTACTATTAAGTGATTATTTTTCCCTCAATACCTTGAACAAATCCGCTAACATACCCATTTATAAAGTAATTCGTTTTTTTATAGGTAAACCCCCATGCGTTTAGATAGATTTACAAGTAAATTTCAGTCTGCGCTTTCAGATGCGCAATCATTAGCGCTAGGTCGCGATCATCAATTTATTGAACCCGTTCACCTTATGTATGCTTTATTAAAGCAAAGTGGTTCAAGTGTGCGTGCCTTGTTTGCACAAATGGGCATTAGTATTGACGAGCTCAATACCAAACTATCTCAAGAGATAGAAAAGTTATTTAAAGTGGAAGGTGTTGGTGGCGATGTGCAATTGTCAAACAACATGGTTTCACTTATTAATCTGTGTGACAAGTATGCCCAAAAACGCAAAGATAAATATATCTCAAGCGAACTGTTTGTTTTAGTTGCATGTGAAGATAAAGGGCCGCTTGGCAGTGTATTTAAAGCACTTAATATCACTGCTAACAAAGTTGAAACTGCCATAGAAGCAATTCGCGGTGGTCAAAAAGTTGATGATCCTAATGCTGAAGAAACTCGTCAAGCACTTGAAAAGTACACTATTGATTTAACTGAGCGGGCGGAGCAAGGTAAGCTTGACCCTGTAATCGGCCGTGATGATGAAATTCGTCGCACCATCCAAGTATTACAACGCCGCACCAAAAACAATCCTGTGTTAATTGGTGAGCCTGGGGTGGGTAAAACCGCGATTGCCGAAGGGCTTGCGCAACGTATTATTAATGGGGAAGTGCCAGAGGGCTTAAAAAACAAGCGCGTACTCTCGCTTGATTTAGGCGCGTTGGTTGCTGGGGCCAAATACCGAGGTGAATTTGAAGAGCGTTTAAAATCAGTTTTAAATGAATTGGCCAAAGAAGAAGGCCAAGTGATTTTGTTTATTGATGAAATTCATACCATTGTTGGCGCTGGTAAAAGTGATGGCGCTATGGATGCGGGTAACATGTTAAAACCTGCATTAGCACGTGGTGAACTTCATTGCGTAGGTGCAACGACCTTAGATGAATATCGTAAATACATTGAAAAAGATGCTGCACTTGAGCGCCGTTTCCAAAAAGTATTAATTGAAGAGCCATCGGTTGAAGATACTATCGCTATATTACGTGGTCTAAAAGAGCGTTACGAATTACATCACTCAGTGGAAATCACCGATCCGGCAATTGTTGCTGCAGCGCAGTTATCACATCGCTATATTAGTGATCGCCAATTACCTGATAAAGCAATTGATTTAATTGACGAAGCGGGCTCTTCTATTCGACTGCAAATTGATTCAAAACCTGAAGCCTTAGATAAGTTAGAGCGTCGTATCATTCAGTTAAAAATTGAAGATAACGCCTTGGCTAAAGAAAAAGACGAGGCGAGTCAAAAGCGCCGTGCAGAAATGGTTGAGCTGATCACTGAGCTTGAGGTGCAATACCGTGAACTCGATGAAGTATGGAATGCCGAAAAAGCGTCTTTGCAAGGTACGCAAGTCATTAAAGCTGAGCTTGAACAGGCACGACTTGATTTAGAAGTGGCACGCAGAGCAAGCGATTTACAGCGTATGTCAGAGCTGCAATATGGCCGTATACCCGAGCTTGAGCGTAAGCTTGATTTAGCATCGCAAGCCGAAATGCAAGAAATGAGCTTACTTAAAAACCAAGTGGGCGAAGACGAAATAGCCGAAATTTTATCACGTTGGACCGGCATTCCGGTGGCACGTATGCTTCAAGGTGAGCGTGAAAAACTATTGCAAATGGAAGAGCAGTTGCACAATAAAGTGATAGGGCAAGATGAAGCGGTAGTTGCGGTGGCTAATGCCATTCGTCGTTCTCGCGCAGGGCTTGCTGATCCGAATCGTCCGATAGGCTCATTTTTATTCTTAGGACCAACAGGGGTGGGTAAAACAGAGCTAACGAAAGCATTGGCTGGCTATATGTTTGACACCGAAAGTGCCATGGTACGCATCGATATGTCTGAGTTTATGGAAAAACACTCAGTGGCGCGTTTAGTTGGTGCTCCTCCTGGTTATGTAGGTTACGAAGAAGGGGGCTACTTAACGGAAGCCGTTCGTCGTAAGCCGTATTCGGTTATCTTGCTTGATGAAATAGAAAAAGCGCATCCAGATGTGTTTAATATTTTATTACAAGTTCTTGATGATGGTCGTTTAACTGATGGTCAAGGACGTACTGTTGATTTTAAAAATACGGTTATCATTATGACCTCTAACTTAGGTTCAGACATTATCCAAGAGCAATCGGGAAGTAATGACTATGACGAGCTTAAAGCAAAGGTAATGGGTGTACTGCATAATGAGTTCAGGCCTGAATTTATTAACCGTATTGATGAAACAGTAGTGTTCCACTCACTTGCACATAGTCATATTAAAGAAATCGCAGATATACAGTTAAGTAAATTGCGTGAACGATTAACTGAGATGGGCTATTTACTTGAATTGACGGATGCTGCGCTTGAGCGGATTGCTGCCAGTGGTTTTGATCCGGTTTATGGCGCTCGCCCACTTAAGCGTGCAATACAACAGACCATTGAAAACCCGTTAGCACAAAAGCTGCTTAATAATGATTTTCAACCAGGCTGCATCATTGTTATTGATGCAAGTGGTGAGGGCTTAGAGTTTACTAGCCGATAATCTGAAGCACAGCAAAAAGCCGCTGAAAATAGCGGCTTTTTTGTTTTGATTCAAAGGAGTGGATTAAACTTTAAAGGTAAGCAGTAAATCATTTACTTTTCGTGACCCTTCGACCAATTCAGCAGCGCCATGCGCTACGCTATAACTAAGCTGTAAATTGTCATCCCCCAAGCCTTTAATTTTTTCAACATTGCAGCCAATATCTCGACTTACCACTTGTTGTTGCTCTGCGGCGGCTGAGATGTCGGTAGCAAGTTGTGAAATTTCACTAATTTGAATGAAAATACTATCTAGCTCTTGTTGTGTTTGCCCTGTGGTGTTAACACAGTCATCGGCTTGTTGTTTTGTGCTCTGCATGATTTTAGACCAGCTGAACAAGGTGTCTTGAATCTCTTTAATGGAGCTATGAATTTGTGCTGTGGCGTTTTGAGTACGTGAGGACAATGCGCGTACTTCATCAGCAACCACCGCAAAACCTCGACCATGCTCACCAGCACGGGCAGCTTCAATCGCGGCGTTCAGTGCTAACAAATTAGTTTGCTCTGCAATACCTTCTATTTCACTCATTACCTGACCAATTTTATCAGCTTCAGAGGCCAGCCCTGTGGCTGTGGTTGCCGCTTGCTCAACTTGCATGGCTAAGTCAGATACCATTTTGCTGTTATCGGCAATATGACTTTTTATATCAGAGCAGCTTTGATAGGTGATCCCCACTTTATCTGCGGTATCATTGGTATTATTAGAAATTTCACCAATGGTGGTGCTCATTTGTGACATTGCTGTGGCTATTTGCTCAAGCTGGGTTCCCTGAGAAGAAATACCTTGTTCGGTCAGCGTAGATTGCTGATCTAAGCCTTGGGCAATGGTATTAAAACTCAAGGTTGAGTCTTTAACACGACCGAGTACCGTTTTTAACTTAGCGCAAAGCATTTGCTCTCGGTAATCACTAATACTGTGAGGGTGTGAACCACTAAATACATAACGAGACACCGAATCTGCCTGGCTTTTTTGCTGCTTTAGAGTTGCAGGTGTTGCTATTAGCTCATCATAATTTAAAGCTAAAATGATAATACACACCACCAAGTTAACCGCTGCAATTGCGATTGACCCCCAAATAGCGACACTAGCTAACCAAACTAAAACACCGGCTATGCTCAAGCTCTGTCTGAGTGAGGTGTGCTCACGCCAGCTAAATAGTGACTTATTAGCGTTAATTTTGGCATACAGCTTCTGCGCTCTGCGTTTTGCATGTTGCGAGAGTTTTACACGCACAGACTGATAACCAATCAATTGGCCATGTTCAAAAATAGGTGTTACAAATGCATCAACCCAATAGTAACGGCCATCTTTACATAAGTTTTTTACAGCACCACGCCAAGAATGCCCTTGCTTTAAGGTGTCCCACATCTCTTTAAATGCCGCTTTAGGCATATCAGGATGGCGAACGATATTGTGGTTTTTATTAATGAGTTCATCCATTTCATAGCCAGCAATACTGCAAAATTCATGATTGGCATAGGTAATAACACCTCGAAGATCGGTCGTTGAAACTAACTCTTGATGTTCTTCAAAAGTGACCTCTTCATCTATTAAGCTTTGATTACGACGCATAGTAATCCTTTATCATTCTTTATTAGGGTGTCTATTGTAATTACTAAAACTAATGTACGTTAGTGATAAGTTTTAAATAGCAGTAGTAAGGCATTTTTTTTAATGTTTTTATGATCTTTATCAATTTTAAGAGTAATTGATTTTTTTAGTTATGCCAAACTTTTAGCAAGTGATTCACCCTTTCGTACGGGGAGAAATAATGCCTTGAGGTTGCGATGTATTGTGGCAAATAATATGCAAAAGAAATTGTATATTGCTGGTGGCAATGGCAAGATTATCTTTTATGGCGTGAAACAAAGCGTGTTTAAAATTCATTAAAAGCTATATCTAATAAATTCATATAGTTTTTTCTTCATTTAATCTTGAGTAAAGGTAATTAGACCCCATAACCTTATGATTAAGCCACTTGGCTCGAGGAAACTTTTTTTTGGCAACTTATAATTTAAAGAACACGCTCAACGCGCTATCTAATGCAGATAATCAGCATGCTATTAAAGGTATTATGCGCGGTATTGAGAGAGAATCATTAAGAATTAAACCCGATGGTTCTATTTCTAAACAAGCTCACCCAAAAGGGGTTGGCTGCGCGCTTACCAACGGACATATCACAACTGACTTTTCTGAGTCGTTACTTGAGTTCATTACACCTGTTAGCGAGTCATCAACGCAAACGTTACAACAGCTTAAAGATTTACAGAAGTTCACTTTAGAACACATGGGCGATGAACTGCTGTGGCCAATTAGTATGCCGTGTTTTATAAATCACCAAGACGATATTGTATTAGCACAATTTGGCGATTCTAACGTTGGGAAAATGAAAACTTTATACCGCGAAGGTTTAAAGAACCGCTATGGTAGTATGATGCAAGCGATTGCTGGGGTGCACTTTAATATTTCTTTTCCAGAAACGTTATGGCAGTCACTACATTCACAAAAGCAAAGCAGCGCGAAGCTTGAAGACTTTATATCTGATGGGTACTTAGCATTAATTCGTAATTTTAAGCGCGAGTTGTGGTTAATTAGCTATATGTTTGGTGCGTCACCGGCATTGTGTAGTTCATTTTTGCAGGGGCGTAAAAGCGATTTACCGTTTAAAAAGCTGGGTAAAGGTACTTTATATTTAGAAGTGGGCACGGCGCTACGATTAGGTAACTTAGGTTATACCAACAGTGCACAGTCATCATTACGCGTGATGTATAACTCATTGGATGAATATGTAGCAGGGCTTAAAAAAGCCATAAATACGCCTTCAGATATTTATGGCAGTATTGACGACTACACCAGTGCAGAGCCAAAGCAATTAAATAAAAATATTCTACAAATAGAGAACGAGTTTTACTCGCCAATTCGCCCTAAGCGTAATGCTAAAAATGGTGAAACACCCACTGGTGCTCTACTAAGAGCGGGTATAGAATATATTGAAATTCGTGCGTTGGATGTTAACCCATTTAGTGAAGTTGGCATTGATTTAGAGCAAATACACTTTTTAGATGTATTTTTAACCTATTGCTTATTAAAAGACTCAGCGCCTATGGACTGGGAAGAGCAAGCGCGAAGCACTGAAAATCTTGATACAGTAGTAAACCAAGGCCGAGAAAAAGGCCTAATGCTTAATTTTAATAATGAGCAGCGCAGTCTTGAATCATGGGGTGATGAAATATTTAATCAGCTCGTTGATGTTGCTAAGTGGATGGATAGCGCGTACGGGGTTGATTATTACTCAAACACTATTAAGCGCATGGCAACGTGGGTGCATAATCCTACATTAACCTATTCAGGGCGTTATGTTGAGCAATTAAAAGCATCAGGGCTAGATAATGGTCATTATGCACTCTCACTTGCTCAAAAGTATAAACAAAGCCATGATATAGCCAGTTATACTGAATTCTCAAAGTCGTGGTTAGAGCAACAAGCGACAGAGTCTTACCAAGCTCAAAAAGCAATTGAGCAAGCCGATAATCAATCATTTACTGCGTTTTTAGATACGTATTTTAGTAAGTAGTAGGCAAAAAAAACGCAGCCCATAGTAGCTGCGTAAATATTCTTTAGGGATGAAACAATGCTGTACTGCTGCATTCATAGATTCAGACCCACGCTTTTTTAAAAAGTTCAGTGAGATCTTAAAAAATGAAAAAAAATATTATTACTTTATCTCTAGTGCTTACTTTAGTTGGTTGTGCCACTGCACCACCTAAGCAACCAGAAGATATTTGTAAAATCTTTGAAGAGAAATCTGACTGGTATTTTGATGCTAAAGACGCGCAAGACAAGTGGGGCTCTCCCAAACACGTATTAATGAGCATGATGTATCAAGAAAGCTCTTTTCGTCATGATGCTGCACCTCCTATGGAATACTTTTTATGGATAATACCAACTGGACGCGCAAGTGATGCTTATGGTTATTCTCAAGCTAAAACGCCAACTTGGTCTGATTATATTCGTGAAACAGGTAATAGTGGTGCTGATAGAGATGAATTTGAAGATGCGATCGATTTTATGGCGTGGTTTGTTTATAAAACCCATAAAGTTAATGGTGTTTCTAAATGGGATGCCTACGCACAGTATTTAAATTATCACGAAGGGTGGGGCGGTTATAAGCGAGGCACTTATCGTAAGAAAAAATGGTTAATGAGCGTTGCCAATAAAGTAAAACACCGTGCGAGCCGTTATGGAGCGCAGCTAAGACGCTGTGAGGATGATTTAGACAAAGGTTGGTTAGAGCGTTTATTCTTTTAACTAATCTAAGCCCAGATTAATTAAAAAAGGAGCCATTTGGCTCCTTTTTTATTGGGTTATTTTTTACGTTTATTGGGCTGAATTTTAACTTGTTTAATCATGTTTTCTTTTATTTCAAGCACTTCAACTGGGTAACCCGCAATACGAATACTTAAGTTAGCATCAGGAATATCTTCCAAATATTCAACAATCAGGCCACTTAAAGTTTTAGGGCCATCTAATGGGAATTCCCAGCCCATTTCTTTATTTAAGTCGCGAACGTTAGCACCACCATCAACAATGTAAGAGCCATCGTTCTGTGTGGTTACTTCTTCACTTGGTGTGCGGGTTTGAGTAGTAGTGAAATCGCCCACAACCTCTTCAAGAATATCTTCTAGGGTAACTAAGCCTTGGATATCGCCATATTCATCAACAACAATACCAATTCGTTCTTTTGATAACTGAAACTTCAGTAGTTGGGTATTAAGCGACGTTCCCTCAGGAATAAAGTAAATTTCACGTACAGCGCGCAGTAGCGAAGGTTTATCGAATTGCTCTTTAGTAAGAAGACGCAATGCATCACGAGAGTGAATAAAGCCTACTGCATCATCTATATTGTCGCGGTATAAAAGCACGCGAGTATGTTGAGCATGAGTAAGCTGCTTACTAATTATTTTCCAGTCATCGTTGATATCAATCGCCACAATTTCATTGCGGGGTATCATAATATCTTCAACGGTAACCTGTTCTAAATCTAAAATTGAGGTCAGCATACTTTGGTGGCGCGCGGGGATCAGCGCTCCAGATTCGTTAAGCACGGTTTTTAATTCTTCCTTACTCATGCTGTGCTCATCTATTTGTGCAGCACTAATTCCAAATAAGCGTAATATGCCGTTGGTCATCCAGTTAACAACAACCACAAACGGGAAGAGTATTTTTAACAAGCCTTTAAGTATCACAGAGCTAGGAAAAGCGACTCGCTCAGGATAGAGAGCAGCCAGTGTTTTTGGCGTTACTTCAGCGAAAATTAGCACAACTAGTGTTAATGCACCCGTTGCTATGGCAATACCTAAATCGCCATATAAGCGAATACCTATTATGGTGGCTACCTGCGCTGCAGCAATATTAACCAAGTTATTACCAATTAGGATCAGACCTATCAACCTATCTGGTCGACTCAGTAATTTACTAACGCGTTTCGCAGCACGATGGTTCTCTTTAGCGAGGTGTCGCAAACGAATACGGTTGATTGACATGATTCCGGTTTCTGACCCGGAGAAGTAAGCAGAAAAAAGCACCAATAAACCTAATATGATAAACAGGGTACTTGTCGATATGTCGTCCAACGATGGATCCTTTTTTTATAAACCAATGCGTATTAAGCTAGAGTGAGCTTTCAGAGTCAAGTTAAAACTTATTTAGGACCACTTCTTGTATAAAACGGCTACCAAAATAAGCAAGTGTGAGTGTAAATGCGGCAATCATTATACTCACTACCACTACTTTGCCTCGCCAACCACGTTTTACATGGCCAACTGCAATCGTAGCAAAAATGGCCCAAGCAACTAGAGATAAGATTGTTTTGTGAATAAACTCTTTGGCAAACATGCCATCGAGAAATACAAAACCAGTGATCAGCGCCACACTTAATAATACGGTGCCTAAGTTTAATAACTGGTAAAGTTGACGCTCTACAACCATCAGAGGTGGTAAGTGACTGTGAACTATTGCTAGGTCTTTTCGCTTTAAGCGCTTATCAATAAAATAAAATTGCACACCATATAAAGTCGCAATAATTAAAATACAGTAAGCCAATAACGACAGTGATATATGTGCAACTAGTGCTAGTTCTACATTAATACTTTGTAATAAAACGTGATGAGGGATAAATAAGCTAGAAATGGTTAAAAGCGCAGCAAAGCCATAAACAACAGGTAGTAACAAGGTTGCGGGAAACTTCAAAGAAACAGTGGTGACACACAGCACGATAATCCAGCATGTCAGTAATGCCACATTAACAATACTTAAATCTTGCCCATCAGCCCTAAATACCGAATTTACTAAAAGCAGCATGTGCGCCAAGATAGCGACAGTACTGAGTATAATAGTAACTTTTTGGCTCGGCCCCTGACGGTGAAACAATCGCGAAAGCACGTGAGACGTTGCTAACACATAAAATAAACTGGCAATAATAGTTAAACTAATAATCAGCATTTTGCTTTGGCCACTTAATTGAAGTCAAATAATTCGTGTTCGTTATGTGGCCATTGTATTTTATAGCAAAGCAAATGCATAGACCCTGTAAAAAGAAACTCAATAAGCAGCATTTCAGCACTGTATTGTATGCCACCATTTACGGTATACTATTTCTAATTGAATTTTAATAACATCGACCTTATTAATAGAGTTGATTTCAACGTCTTTTCGGAACCGTTACATGTTTGAGAACCTCCAAGAACGATTAGGTAAAACCCTAAAAAATATTAGTGGCCGTGGCCGCCTAACTGAAGACAACATTAAAGATACACTTCGTGAAGTGCGAATGGCATTTTTAGAAGCCGATGTGGCGTTGCCTGTTGTTCGCGAGTTTGTAAAACAAGTTAAAGAACGCGCAGTTGGTATTGAAGTTACTAAAAGCTTAAGTCCTGGCCAAGTATTTATAAAAATTGTTCGTGAAGAACTTGAAAAGGCCATGGGTGAAGCTAATGAAGAGCTAAGCCTTAACGCGCAACCTCCGGCTGTTGTGATGATGGCGGGTCTTCAAGGTGCTGGTAAAACAACCAGTGTGGGTAAACTGGCTAAGTTTTTAAAAGAGCGCAAGAAAAAATCTGTGCTGGTAGTGAGTGCCGATGTATACCGTCCTGCGGCAATTAAGCAGTTAGAAACATTAGCAACAGAAGTAGATGTAGAATTTTTCCCAAGTGACATTTCACAAAAGCCAGTTGATATAGCACAAGCTGCTATTTCTCACGCGAAAAAGAAATTTATTGATGTGGTATTAGTTGATACTGCCGGCCGTTTGCATGTTGATAATGACATGATGGATGAAATCAAAGCGCTTCATGGTGCAATTAATCCAATCGAGACTTTATTCGTTGTTGATGCAATGACAGGTCAAGATGCTGCAAACACCGCGAAGGCGTTTGACGAAGCATTGCCTTTAACCGGTGTGATTTTAACTAAAACAGACGGTGATGCCCGTGGTGGTGCTGCGTTATCTATTCGTCATATTACCGGGAAACCTATTAAGTTTATGGGTGTTGGTGAGCGTACTGACGCACTTGAACCTTTCCACCCTGATCGTATCGCCTCACGTATCTTAGGCATGGGTGATGTACTTTCATTAATCGAAGAAGTCGAGATGAAAGTAGATAAAGAGCAGGCAGAAAAAGTAGCGAAAAAAGTATTTAAAGGTGATGGTTTTACACTGGATGATTTTGCTGATCAATTAAAGCAAATGAAAAATATGGGCGGCATGATGTCGATGCTTGATAAACTGCCAGGCATGCAAAACATTCCAGATGCAGTAAAAGGCCAGATGGGCGATAAAACCTTTATTCAAATGGAAGCAATTATTAGCTCTATGACTAAAAAAGAGCGTGCACGCCCAGAGATCATTAAAGGTTCGCGTAAAAAGCGCATTGCAGCGGGGTCGGGTACTCAAGTACAAGAGATCAATAAGCTGCTTAAGCAGTTTACCCAAATGCAAAAAATGATGAAAAAAATGAAAGGCAAAGGTGGCATGCAAAAAATGATGCGTGGCATGAAAGGGATGTTACCACCGGGAATGATGGGCGGCGGTGGCCCGAAATTTTAATAATTTAACCTTTAATATCTCCGATACGAGATAAAAAGCAATCAATAAAGAGGCAAATTGCCTCTTTATTGTTGAATAAACTATGCACAGAATAGCTTGTTCACATGCTTTTTCTTCTTGGATCACGGTTTAATCTACTAAACTGCCTTTTTGCATCACTTCTTACTTGCATTGTTGCTAAAAACTCGTACAATTCACCGGCTCCCCATACTGGGGAGTAAATCTTATTAATGAAAACAGTCAATCTATTTAGAGGACGGTATGGTAACTATTCGTTTGCAACGTGGTGGCGCTAAAAAACGCCCTTTCTATCAAATTGTGGTTGCGGATAGCCGTTTCTCGCGTGACGGTCGCTTCATCGAGAAAGTAGGTTTCTTTAACCCAATCGCTTCAGGTCAAGAAGAAAAACTTCGTTTAGATTTACCACGTGTTGAGCACTGGTTAGGTCAAGGCGCAGGTCTTTCAGATCGTGTAGCTAAATTAGTTAAAGACGCTCGTAAAGCGGCTTAATAGGCGTAAGTGTAACCATGAGTCAAGAGAACACCTCATCAATAATTGTCGTAGGAAAGCTCGGCGCCCCATATGGTATAAAGGGCTGGCTTAAGGTGCATTCATTTACTGATGATCCCCAAGGGATCTTCGATTTCAGCCCGTGGTTGATAGGGCAGCAAGGTAAATGGCAATCCTTAGAAGTGGTCGACTGGCGTCGCCACAACAAAGGCTTTATCGCTAAGTTTGCGCAAGTAAACGACAGAGACCAAGCAATGGCTTATACCAATGTTGAAATTTCTGTGGATTCAGCGCAGCTACCAGAATTACCGCAAGGTGAATTCTATTGGCGAGATCTCATTGGCATGTCGGTTGTAACTGATAAAGGTTATAACTTAGGCATTGTTGATGACCTTATGGAGACAGGCTCAAATGACGTACTGGTTGTGAAAGCAAACAGTAAAGATGCATTTGGCCAAGCAGAACGTTTAATTCCTTTTTTAACTGATTCAGTTATTCAAGAAGTTAAATACGATGCGAAAGAAATTACTGTAGATTGGGATCCAAGCTTTTAATGAGTCAAACAAGTTCGTTGTGGGTAGGGGTTATCAGCCTTTTCCCGGATATGTTTGATGCAATTACAACGCAAGGTGTAACCGGTCGCGCTGTTAAAAAGGGGTTAATCGACTTTAACTGCTGGAATCCACGTGACTATGCAACTGATAAGCATAGAACCGTAGATGATCGTCCTTACGGGGGCGGACCAGGCATGTTAATGATGGTTGAACCACTTAAACAAGCCATTCTTGAAGCCAAACAGGCTGCAGGTGATGGTGCAAAAGTAATTTATATGTCGCCACAAGGGCGCAAATTAGATCAGCAAGGGGCAAGCGAACTCGCAAACTCTGAAAAACTGATTTTAATTGCCGGTCGCTATGAAGGTATAGACGAGAGAATAATAGAATCGTACGTTGACGAAGAATGGTCAATTGGTGATTTTATTTTGAGTGGGGGTGAATTACCTGCCATGACATTAATTGACGCAGTAGCGCGATTAGTGCCAGGGGTGTTAGGACACAACCAGTCAGCAGAGCAAGATTCATTTTCGGATGGCTTGCTAGATTGTCCTCACTATACACGGCCAGAAACATTGGACGACAAACAGGTGCCTGCTATATTACTCAGCGGAAACCACCAAGAGATAGCGAAATGGCGGCTTATGCAGTCATTAGGTAGAACTTGGCTTCGCCGTCCTGACTTGTTGCATAACCTAGCTCTGACTGAGGAGCAAGCGGTATTACTCGCGAAATTTCAGCAAGAGTACCAAAAAGCTTGTGGCTAGAAGACAGTTACACCTAGGAAAGTGAGAAACATAATGGCAAAAGTAAACCAAAATATTATTAAAGCGCTTGAAGAAGAGCAGCTTAAAACAGACGTACCTGCATTCGGCGCTGGTGATACAGTAGTTGTACAGGTAAAAGTAAAAGAAGGTGCTAAAGAGCGTCTACAGGCCTTTGAAGGTGTTGTAATCGCTAAGCGTAATCGTGGTCTTCACTCAGCATTCACAGTTCGTAAAATCTCGAACGGTGAAGGTGTTGAGCGTGTATTCCAAACGCACAGCCCTCTTATTGATAGCGTAACAGTTAAGCGTCGCGGTGCGGTTCGTCGTGCTAAGCTTTACTATCTACGTGAGCGTTCTGGTAAATCTGCACGTATTAGAGAAAAACTTAACTAATACGCGCTGTTTATCAACGCAAAAAAACGGGTTGCAACCTTTGGGTTGCAACCCGTTTTGGTTTTAATGCTATTGCGGTTTTTATATCGCTACATTCAAAAACCAATACACACCTTAACCTGCATGCGTTAAAGTGTGGTTCACTTCAAATCACAATATCTTCTCACTTCTTGCAAAAATGATGTACAAAAATGAATGATAAAACGATAGTTACACACAACGGCAATTTTCACGCAGATGATGTTTTTAGTATCGCTGCACTTAAAATTATTTTCCCTTCTTTTACCCTGATCCGCACACGCGATAATGCGATTATTAATGACGCCGATGTGGTTATTGATGTTGGTGGTCAATATGACCCAGAAACTAACCGGTTTGATCATCATCAGCGTGGCGGTGCTGGCGCTCGTGAAAATGGTATTCCTTTTTCGTCATTTGGCTTGGTGTGGAAAAAATATGGCTTAGCAATATGTGATGATAACCAAGATGTGGCGAATGCGGTGGATGCAGGGCTTGTATCAACTATTGATGCCATTGATTGTGGTCATGTTGAAGGGGTTGCTACAGGCATTAGCTTAAGCCAAACAATTTCTATGTTTAACCCAACATGGGAAGAGGAAAGTGATTTTGATGCTGCTTTTGATCAAGCGGTTGAATTTGCACACACTTTACTGATTCGTTTTGTAGCTTCTGCCCGAGGTGGTTTAAATGCTAAAAAGATTGTTGCTCAAGCAATAAAGCAAGCTGATGATCCTCGATTAATCGTGTTAGAGCGCTATACTCCGTGGAAAAAAACCGTACATAGTTTATCTGATGAGGCATTATTTGTCGTTTACCCATCTCATTCTGGCAAGTGGATAGTGCAAACGGTGCCTGCAGAATTAGGCTCTTTTGAAGACAGAAAGTCATTACCTGCATCATGGGCAGGATTATCAGACGATGAATTTCAAGCGGTAACTGGTATCGATGATGCTATGTTTTGTCACAATGGCTTATTTATCGCTGGCGCAGAATCATTCGACAGTATTATGTCGCTTGCGGCTATGGCATTAGAATACTAATAGTTCTCCTTAACCGCTCGCCGGTTACTTAATAAAAGTGGCTTTAGCCACTTTTTAAGATCCTCTACTTAACCTGAACCTACGTAAATTCAATGTAGTTAGCGCTGAAATAGCTGCTTGAGATAGATTTATTATCTAGCGTTTAGGTTACTTACTACCGTTTCCACCTTGGTTTTAGTTGAACAACTGATAGTGATCTTTTCAATAATTTGCCTTTTAACCCCTAACGTATCCTGTTAGTATTTATCGTATTGATTAGTTTACTTTTTTGTAAGTTTTAATTTACGATTTTGCTTTTTTGGATGGAATGAGAACGTGGCAGAGATAAGTGATTTAGCGCAGCTAAGAACAGGTATAGATGAATGCGATGCGCAACTGGTTGCCTTACTTGCAAAACGCAATGGTATTACCCAACAAATAGGCGCAATAAAACAACAAACTGGCGCGCCATTACATGCACCCGATCGAGAAGCTGATTTATTAGCTGCACGACGTCAAGAGGCTATTAATCAAGGTGTAAATCCTGATTTAGTCGAAGACATTCTCAGACGCATGATGCGTGAAGCTTATCAAAATCAACAAGCCAAATTAGCCTGTGCCGACCCACAATTATCGCCAATTGTTATTGTTGGTGGTGAAGGGGCAATGGGTCAGTTATTTGCAAAACAATTTCAGCGTTCGGGTTACGAAGTCAAAATTTTAGATAAAGCGCAGCAATCACAGGCAGCGGATATTCTAAAAGGTGCAAAACTGGTGATGATCAGTGTACCAATAAATGCTCTTGAAACAGTTGTTAACGCGCTTCCAAAGCTTGATGATGATTGTTTGCTGGTTGATATTACATCAGTTAAACAAGCACCATTAGCTGTGCTTAAAAAAGTACATAGTGGGCCAGTTGTTGGTTTACATCCAATGTTTGGACCTGATATTTCCCATTGGGTGAAACAAACCGTGGTGGTGTGTGAAGGGCGTAGTCATGAGGTGGCACAAGGGTTATTAAAACAGCTACAAATATGGGGTTGTCAGTTGGTTGAACTTGAGGCCAAAAAGCATGACGAAGCAATGCAAATTATTCAGGTTATGCGTCATTTAACCACCTTTGTGTACGGTCAGTTTTTAGCAAAACAGGGACACACACTCGCCGAGCTAAGAAGTTGTTCATCACCTATATATCAGTTAGAGCTAATGATGGTTGGCCGTTTATTTGCACAATCGCCAGAGCTATACACCGATATTATGTTAGCGCAGTTTGACAATGTCGAAAGCTTATTGGCGCAGTATCAGTCTTTGTTTTCGCAAACGCTTGAAAAGCTAAAAGCAGGGGATAAGCCCGCATTAATTGATGCTTTTGCTGATGCAAAATCTTATTTCTCAGATTCAACGGCGCACTTTTTAACCCAAAGCCGTAGTTTATTAAATAAAGCGAATGATGCGAAAGTACTTGATTAAAAAGAATAGCTCCGTGAAAAGAAAAGGGCCGCTAGGCCCTTTTTTAATATTTTGTTAGCTTTCTACGCTCACAGCTTGTAAAGACTCGCTTTGGTAACAACCAAGTACACGAACATATTGAGTGTGCTGTTTGAGCTCCTCCAATGCATGCTTCACTTGGTTATCGATTAAGTTAGCCTCCAAGTCCACATAAAATACTTCTTCCCATGGGTTACCAGGAGTAGGTCGAGATTCTAGTTTCACTAAATTAATATTATGCTGTTTAAAAATCATTAACGCATCGGCAAGCGAACCGGCCTGCTGCTTGGTTGACATAATTAAGCTAGTTTTAGTAGGGATTTGAGTTGATACTTGCAGTGGTTTTCGGGCAACCACAATGAAGCGGCTGTGATTTTCTTTTTGATTGGCAAGATTCGCCTTGATCACTTCAAGGCCTACATTTTTCCCTGCTTGCGCAGAGCCGATTGCTGCGCTGTTCGGTGTTTCAAGAGCTGATTTTAATGCACTTGATGTTGAATCGCAGGTTTCATGCTGAAGTTCGCCAAGGCCCTGTAAAAAGCGGCTACACTGGGCAAAGGGTTGCGGATGTGCAAAGACTTTAGTTAATTGGTTCAGCTCAGTTCCTGGGGCTGCTAATAAGCAATGCTCAACGCTATGAGTAACTTCACCGACAATAGAGACCTGTGCATGCTGCAGCAAATCAAATACTTCATTAATACTACCTGAGCTAGTGTTTTCGATAGGCAGTAAGCCAAAGTCGGCTTGACCTTTTTCTACTTTACCAGTGATTTCTTCAAATGAGGTACAACCAATTTCAACTAATTTACCCGGGCGACGGCTAAAATATTTATGACATGCAAGCTGACTATAAGAGCCTTGACCGCCTAAATACGTTACGCGATGGGTTTCGCTCAGTGCATCGGGGTTTAAATTCTTTTGAAGCATGGCTTGTTGATGTAATACGGAATCTTCTAATATTGTTTGAAAAACATTGTTAACGTAGTAAGCGTCAAGTCCTAACGATTTGCCATAGCCTATAAGTTTTTCGAGCAAAGCCAGTTCACGGGCCTCATCACGAATGGGTTTATTATTTGCAATTTTATATTCAACTACGCCATGACTAATGCGGCGTCGCTTTGCTAGTAAAACAAGTAAATCGGAGTCGATTTCATTTATATCGTGCCTGAGAGTATCAAGTACATCGTTGCTCATTTGGTTTTCCTCATTCCAAAAATATCACTGATTTTGCAGTGAAAATAAAAAAGCCTCCCAGTTGGGAGGCTTTACTATTCGATTGATTTTATCTCACAAACAGGGAAGCCTCTTCTATATAAAGAAGCTAAAAAAAGAAAAAAAGGTGTGTGAGTAATTTATATTCATACCCTTAATGTATGAAGTGTCACTCCCAATGTCAACAAGCACTTACCTGACGCGGCTTTTTTACCTAATATGTGTACAAAAGGTGTTGTTTTTTAAAAGTTTATAAATAATTTATAATTCTGATTTAAGTTCTGGTATATTTCTATTACTTGAAAAAATAATAATTATAAATAAGGTTGGCTTTTTGTGTATCGACGCCCTCCATCTCGATTTGGCATAAACTCACTTAGTGTAAAGTTATCATTGTTGATCTCTGGTATCTGTTTAGTGGCTGGCATTTGTGCGGCTGCATTAATGCTCAAGTCAGAAGAAAAACAGCTTGTTTTTGAAGAGCATGAGGTATTAAAGCAATCAAATGAATTATTAATAAACCAGTTTAATAACCTGATAGCCACCAAAGTTAAAATAGCAGAGCAAGCTAATATTGTTGTTAGCGAGCAGTTATTTGAGGGACAGTTGTCATTTAAAAATAATACTGCACCGACAATGCAGCTCACCAATGATGGCTCAGTGCGCAGTGCATCACCGGATGGGCTATCAGCCGCGTTTATCCCTCAAACTGCATATTCTCCTTTTTATAAACAGCTAATTGCTGATTCTGAATCCCTTTGGAAAGTTATTTCTCCTACGTTAATTCAAGATTTCTATAATTTTTATCTTATAACTGAAGATAACTTTATTCGTGTCGCACCGCCAAACTGGGCGCTTAATGTGCCTGGAAATTATACATTCAACCAAAGTGATAGCTTCAATTATGCGAAGTCTTTAACTAACCCACAACGAGAGCCTCAATGGTCAAAAGTTTACTATGATGAAGTTTGGAATAAATGGGTAGTCAGTTTAATTGTTCCCATTTATCAAGATGATGAGTTTTTAGGGGTTACCGGTAGCGATATTTCACTAAACTCACTCATATCGCAATTACCCGTCGGTGGAAAGGAAAAACACTTAGTAGTGTTTGATAAACAAGGACAGCTATTAGCACATCCGAACTTAACCTCTGAAAATTATAAAGAGTACGGAGAGGCAGGCAAAAAGCTATTACCAGATGACTTTATTTCTCCAGAACTAAAGCGTGTTATTGATAACGCAGGGCAAATACAATTACCAGAATATGCCGATTCATTTTCATTAAATGATGAAGACTACATTATAAATATCCATAAAGTTGAAGGTGTAAACTGGTATGTGGGTGTATATAAAAAGCGCTCCTCAACGTTATCGGCATTGAAAGACTTAAAGCTTAAGTTTTTTGGCCTATTTATTCTGTATGCCATTTTAGTTGCTTTATTATTACACCAAGCACTTTACCAATTGGTATTAAGACGCTTACATTCATTGGTTTATGCAGTTACTAACTTTGGTAAAGGCCAGTTAGAGATTGAGTTTCCAAAAGAAAATAAAGATGAAATTGGTACGCTTAATGGTTCATTCAAAGATATGACCATTGAAATTCGCAAACTCATTGACGGCTTAAACCAGCGCATAATAGAAAAAGAAATCGCAGAGAAAGCTGCAAATCGCTTGTCTAAAGCGGTTGCGTTCTCGGGTACAGGGGTGGTGATCACCGATGAAAATTTTGTTATTGAATACGTTAATCCAAAAATGTTAGAGATGACTGATTTTGTCGAAAATGATTTCTTGCGTCAGCCATTACTGACAATTATTGCCAATGAAATGACCATGTTGGTAGAGGATATTGACATTGATTTGCGTAATCGTAATTACTGGCGAGGAGATACGCTTATTGAAGCGCAAAACAAGTCGCCAATATGGGTATCGCTTAGTGTGTCACCTATTCGAGAAGACGGTGGTAAAATAACCAGTTACGTGGCATCAGCGCAAGATATTTCGTTTGTGAAAGAAAGCCAACGAAAAATGGAACAGCTCGCTTACTTTGACACACTAACCGGGCTTGCTAACCGTACATTCTTTAGAATGCAGCTCAGGAAGTCGATGGCGCTTGCTGAGAGAGGGCGTTACTCGTTTGCTTTATTTTATTTTGATCTGGATGAATTTAAGCGTATTAACGATACTTTAGGTCATGATGCGGGTGATCAGCTGTTAGTTGAAGTGGCAACACGCTTAAAACAGCGCTTACGAGCAGAAGATACCATAGCCCGTTTAGGTGGGGATGAATTTGCTGTTTTACTCAGTGGTATTGAACATCAAAAAGAAGCATCTGAAGTCGCTGACACCATACAAAAAACCTTAAACCAGCCGATAAAACTTGGCAGCAATGAAGTAATTGTCAGTGCAAGTATTGGCATCACCTTAGCACCATTTGATAGCCTAGAAGAAGATCAGTTACTAAAGCATGCCGACTTAGCCATGTATGAGGCCAAAGCCAAAGGGCGTAACACTTTCCATTTTTATAGCCAAGATCTAAATGCGGCAGCTAATGAACGATTATTCCTAGAAAATGAATTGCGTCATGCAATTAAAGAAAAGCAACTCACGCTACATTACCAGCCACAAGTTGATTGTCGCGATAATAGCGTGGTGGGATATGAAGCATTACTTCGTTGGTTCCATCCTACGCAAGGGTTTATTCCTCCAACTAAGTTTATTCCGATAGCTGAGGCAACGGGTTTAATTGTAGAGCTCGGTAAATGGGTGCTACAACAAGCGTGTGAGTTTACGAAGCGACTAGAACAACAAGGTAGAGCAAGTAATATGTCGATCAATCTGTCAGCAAGACAGTTTAAAGACGCAAGCTTAGTGCCTATGCTGAAAAAAATAATTATAGAGACGCAGATTAATGCTAAAAGTCTGCATCTTGAATTAACCGAAAGCATGCTGATGGGGAATGTTGAAGCAGCTATTGATCAGTTACATCAACTTAAAAAGTTGGGTATCTCAATTTCTATTGATGACTTTGGTACGGGTTATTCTTCACTGAGTTACCTTAAGCGTTTCCCTGTCGATATTCTTAAAATTGACCGCTCGTTTGTCAAAGATATACCTGAGGATGATAACGACATGGAGATCACTGCGGCCATTATTGCTATGGCACAAAAGCTGAAGCTTGATGTAGTTGCCGAAGGAGTCGAAACAATCGAGCAAGTTGAGTTTTTACAAAATAATAATTGTTTTATTGTTCAAGGCTATTATTTTAGTAAGCCAGTGGCTGAGGATGATATTCCCGCATTATTTGATCAATTAGCAGCGCTAAAAATTATTAAATAAGCAAGAATTGCGGGTTAACCACCCGCAATTTTTACTTTAAATTTTAATCCCTCTAAAATCGCTTTTAATTTGTCGCGATCATCACCTTGTACTTCAATAACATCTTCTTTTACCGCGCCCCCTTGGCCCATCTTACTTTTTATTGTTTTTGCTAACTTTTTCAAATCATGCTGTTGTGGATCAAGACCAACAACCAGCATTACACCTTTACCTTTTCGGCCTTTGGTTTGACGTTCTATGCGAATTGACCCGTCTTTAAATAGTTTTACATCCAGTTCTTTTTCTGGCTTTGGCTGATCAATTCGCCCTGTTGCTGTTGAATACACTAAGTGACTATCACTCATAATTAACCTACTTAAGATTGAATATAATAATGCGGCAAATAATAACAAATTTGTGAAGCAAAGGCGTAATTTTTGCACCAAAGCTGAACACCTTTTAATGCCCCCAAAGATAAAACAACCTGTTTAAATACCACAATTATATCTATGAATAAAAGTGTTTAAAGATTTTAAAAAAGCGCTTTAAATTGGCTAGCGCTATAAAAACATCCATGCTACTATTTCGGCATTATAGATGTATGGACGTCCAAATGGTTAATTCTTACTTAGAGTATGCTCAACCTAATGTTGAGCCACAGTTAATTCACGCTGAGCTAGAAAAGCTTGAGCAATATCTAAATAAAAATGCTGCACCAGCCGTGCGTTGGGAATACCAAATTCCTGAGCTAGGTGAAGGTGGGGCATGTAGTTTATTTGGTTACCTACAGGATGAGCCGTTTAAACTAAGCGATTATGTCAGCCAAAGTACGCAAACAACTGAAAAATTAGCGCAACTTCAATTGATTGTTGACTACGTCATTGAAAACACAAAGCTTGATTGGTACGGCATTTATCAGAATACCCACACCAATGAAGGGGAGCAGTTATTAAAGCTGGCTTATTTTGGTGCGCCGAGTCGTCCTTTATTTCCGCTTACTGCTGAATTTGCGACTGCCAGCAATAACGTTCAGGTAGCGCTTAGCGGTAAAGGACGCGTTATCAATAACGTTGAGCAATATTTGGCAGCAGGCGGTGAATATTACACTTGCGATCCGAAAGTAAAAGCAGAAGCCTGTTTACCGCTATTTAATGCACAACAGCAATGTATAGGTATTGTTGATGGTGAAGCTTTTAACACTGATTTTTTTGATAAAGCCACGCTCGCGTTATTAATTGCGTGCTGTATTAAAATTCCTCACTTTTTAGTGTAAATAACACTAGTCAATCAAGTGAGTTTTTATGTTAAGCTTAGCGCAACAGCTAACCCCTAAATAACGAAGAGATAGCCAATGTTCTCAGTATTAAAACCATTACCAACAGACCCTATTCTTGGCCTTATGGCGGCCTACAAGCAAGATACTAACCCAAATAAGATTGACTTAGGGGTTGGTGTATATAAAGACGAGCAGGGGAATACCCCTGTATTAAAGTCAGTAAAAAAAGCAGAAGCGTTTCGTTTAGAAAATGAAATGAGCAAATCTTACATTGGGCTTGCTGGTAACTTAGATTACTGTCAACAAATGGAAAATCTTCTTCTTGGTGAGCACCCGGCATTATTAGCTAATCGCGTACGCACAGCACAAGCACCTGGTGGTACAGGCGCACTTCGTGTTGCAGCAGAATTTATTGTACGTTGTAATCCAGGCGCTACTGTATGGGTTACTAACCCAACGTGGGCTAACCACATTAGCTTATTTGAAGCTGCAGGCTTAACGGTAAAAGAATACCCATACTACGACTACGAAAACAAAGATTTATTGTTTGATGAAATGGTTGAAACACTAACACAGGTGCCTAAGGGCGATGTGGTGTTATTACATGCATGTTGTCACAACCCAAGTGGTATGGATTTAAACGAAACACAATGGAATACTATTGCTGAACTTGCAAAAGATGTGGGTTTTACGCCATTAATTGATATTGCATATCAAGGTTTTGGCTCTTCTTTAGAAGAAGATGCGAATGGTTTACGTATTTTAGCCAATGCGGTTGAAGAGTTGATCATTTGTTCATCATGTTCTAAAAACTTCGGCTTATACCGTGAGCGTATTGGTGCCTGTTCAATCATTGCAAAAGACAGTGCAACAGCTGATATTTCAAACTCGGTGTTATTAAGTGTGGTACGTAGCATTTATTCTATGCCGCCAGCGCACGGTGCAGACATCGTAAACACTATTTTAAGCAGCACAGAGTTAACGCAGCTATGGCACAGTGAACTTGATGAAATGCGTAACCGTATTAATGGGTTACGTAGTTTAATTAAAGACAGCCTGGCAGCGAAAGACATTGCTCAAGACTTCTCGTTTATTGACCGCCAACACGGTATGTTCTCTTTCTTAGGTATTAATAAAGAGCAAATCGAGCGCTTGCAAAAAGAATACGGTATTTACATTGTCGGTTCTAGCCGTGTTAACGTAGCAGGTATTAGCCAAGCAAATATCAACTACTTTGCTAACGCAGTTGCTGATGTTTGTAAGTAATCAGTAAGAGGCTTTGGCTTTTAAATAATAAAAAAACCGCACACTCGTTGCGGTTTTTTATTTCTATAATGGCTTAAAGCCAGCGAATAGCACCTGAAATACGTTCATTATACATATCAACTGGTGAGCCAAGGCTTGCAATTAGCACGGTATCGGCCTGTTTGCCACGATTTATATGGCCAGCATAGCGAGAGTCATTAAAATCATCAGAGCCAATTTCAAAGATTTGATTATCGCTTGGCACAATAAACACGGTCATAGGCCCAAAGTCAGACTCAAACACTAAATGAATACCTTTCTCACCTTGAAAATCGCAAAAGTTAACATAAGTCACTTTGCCAGGTAAATCACTAATATGGCCGCCAAGTAAAGCCAGCTTTTCATTGACAGTTTGGATGCTAATTTGTTGAGTTTTATTTAACGCATAAATTTCATGGTAAACATGGGCTAGTGCATGCTCACCAGCCGTTTGATTAATACTTTGTTCTTCGCTAAACATAAACGCACTAACTGCAATCACAAACGAAGCTGCCAAAGCCAAATGCATTCGGTCGAACTTAAACCATGAGCGTGTACTAACCACGTTATCCTTTTGCTCAAGTTCATCTGTTCTAGCTTTTTCTTTTAACGAGGTGTTTAAAATAATTCGTTCAGCAAGATTGTCAGGTACAGTAATATCAAGCGCGTCGTCGAGTTGTTTATCGAATGCTTTGCTTTCATTTAAAAATTGTTGTCTGTCGGCACTGCTGTTTGCAAATTCCTGAAGCTCTTTGTCCAGCTCATTTGGCTGCGCAATCGTGCGGCGACGAAACTCAAGTTCACCCATTATTTTGATGCTCCTTTAAGTTGTTCATCATCACGGCTTAATGCCTCTTTAAGTTGATTTTTTGCTCGGAATAAACGTGTCATAACAGTATTTTTATTTAAGTTAAGAATGTCTGCAATTTCATCTCCGGTGCAGCCCATTACCACCTGTAGCAACAGCGGCTCCTTGTAGTCATCAGCCAATAAAGAAATTTGTCGCTGAATAACGGTTTGTTCCATTGCTGTATCTAAACTATGGCTGGTTTGATCCACCAATGTGTCGTTATCTACATCACTGTAATCAAATTGCTTGCGCTCAAAGCGTCTGGCATTCTCACGCCTTAAAATGGTCAGCAACCATGGCTTAGCTGCTTTTTGGTCGAGTAACGAATCAAGCGAGCGCCATGCACGCAAAAAGGTTTCTTGCACTAAGTCATCAGCAATAGTCGGATCGTTACATAACCAGTAAGCAAAGCGATAGAGTTCCTTATGATAAACATGAACCAAGGCTTCATAGCGTTGTTGTTTTTCAGCCATATTAATTAAGACCCGATCATTCGATTTTTTATTTCCAAACATAAGCACTTTTTAATTAAAATTATTATAGGCCAAAAAAGTAACTAAGATTCTTATTAAGAATATAGCTCTTTTAACGCAGATGATGACTTAGCTGTGTGCGATTGATGTTTTTTTAATAAACTAACAATCGCTTCTAAATCAGTGCTAGCCGATTGGTTACCGTACAACTGTGCTTGTAAATTATTTACCTGCGCAGTGAACTGCGAGTTGTTTATCATAGCGCATAAATGGGTGAGAGCTCCTACCTTTTTATCTGTTCGAGTTAGCGCGTATAGATTAAGTGCATCGTAAAATGCTTTATTATCATGGCTTTTAGCAAGTATTTGCAGTGTTTTTAAATCTGCTTGCTGATTGCCTCTATGATTTGCTTGCGTCGTTTGTTGCACTTCTTTAGCTGAGCGTTTCATAAAGTAAAGAACCAGGGTCACAATCCATAATATGTAACCTAATACGGCTACAATAATAAGCCATAGAGGCGTACTAGTGTGGCGTTGCACGCTGAGCGCTTGCTGCGTTGGCTCTGCATCCGTGTTGTTTAAAGTACTTTCAACGGGTGTATTTAGTGAGTTTGCTGGCGCTGTGGTACTTGGTGTTACCGTAATTGTGCGTTCTGGTAAAGTTGCGTAACTAATTCGGTTCATTTTGGTGTTATACCAAGGCAGGGTAATTTCAGGCAATGTATAAGTGCCTGGTGTTTGTGGTAGTAGCGCAAATGAGGCGCTTTGCTGTGATACCACTCGACCATCGCGTACTGCATTATTAGTCTCTTTTTCATCTGGGTAGCTGCGAATACCATCTATAGTAGGCATATCAATTTCGGGTAGTTGCTCCTTAGTAACCCCTAATGCGGTAAGCATAATAGTGCGTGTTATTGGCGTGCCGGCCTCAACGGTATTATCGTCTGGTTGCCATTGCTCGGTTAGACTTACTAATTCACTGGGTAACCAATCACCTTGATAATTCTCAGGGATGGGTTTGATTTCAATCTGTTGTTCATCGCCAAGTGCCGACACCTCTAGTTGGCGATAGTTTTGTTGAACACGCCCTTGAAAAACCGGTGCTTCAATGGTGTATGCACCACTTTTTTGCGGCTGAATTAAATAATTACGGGTGATCACTAAATAACGTTTACCGTTAACCAGTTCATAATCTTCACTTTGCTTACCTAGCTGGGTGAGTTGAGCATCTTCCATGCTTGGCGTGCTTAAGCTGCCATCAAGTAGCTCTTTAGCTAAGTAAAGTTTAATGGTGTAAACGCCAGCCTCTTGCACAAATAAGCTGTTATTTGTAAGCGAGCTTTTTAAAAATATATCATCATTTTTGCCCGCATCGCTGCTTCGCTCTTTAACCGACAAGTTTATTGGTTGAGAGCTGAGCCCTGCAACACTAAAAGAAGGAATTGTGTATTCGCCGGCTTTGCGAGTCATTAACTTAACAGACCACGATGTTTGTTTTTTAATGCTACCGTTAATAATGTTGGTGCGGCTACTTAAGCTCATAGGGCCGACTACGAAATCCTTTAACAGCGCTGAAGTATCGGGTTGTTGCCCTTTGATTGAATCATCAACGCTAATATTGAGCATAAAAAACTCACCTGCCAGTACCGGGTTTTTATCTACGCTTGCCTCTAATGAAGTGGCGGCCATTAATGGCATGGCAGTTAATAGCAATAAACAGCAAAATAATCGCATTACCATGATTTTTCTACTCCTGTTGGACGGCGTTGATATTGTCTTTTTTGGGCTTCTAATTGCATTTTGTTTCTTAATAAAATAGCGGGATCGTCGGGCACTTTTCTTAGTAACTGATTTAGTTGCTGTGCTTTCTCTTTTTCTTCATTAGTGAGTTCAGCCGCCTGTGCTTGCATAGCTTGTTGTTGTGCTTGCTGCTTCTGCTCATCTGATGGCGGTTGCTCATTCATTTGATTGGGTTGACTTTGTTGCTCGTCTTGCTGAGGCTTACTATCGTCGTCTTTGTTCTCGTCTTGTTGGTTTTGTGATTGAGCTTGCATGTCAGGCTGATTTTGTTCATCTGACTGCTCACCAGATTGGCTTTGTTGATCTTTTGATTGCTCCGAGGGCTCACCCGATTGCTGCTCTTCACTGTTTTGACTGTTATCTTCGCTTTTATCTGCGTTATTTTTATCGCCGTTTTTTTGCTGATCTTGTTTTGATTTATCTGCATCATCTTGACTTTGATCATCTTGATTTTGCGAATCATTACCTTGTTGGTTTTCTTGGTCTTGCTGTTGCTTAAGTAACTGCTCAACTAACGCTTGGTTATCGGCTGCTTGGGTAAAATCAGACTGCAGTGATTGCGCTTGTTTGTAAGCGTTTATAGCAGCCTCTAATTGTCCGGCTTTAGCCAGTGCATTACCGTAATTGTAATAACCAGTAGCTGATTTATCTTGACTAAATTCGTTCAGAGCGCCTTCAAACTGACCTTGCTGATAAAGTGCAGCGCCTTTGAGAGCGTTGGACTTCGCTTGCGCTGCTTGTTGGTACTCTTGGTTGTTGTAAGCTTCTAATGCACGCTGATCGGTATTTTTAAATAGCGTTGGTAACTCTACTGCATGGGCATTTTGCTGAGGTATAAAGCTTAGCAATAGCACCGCACCAATAAACGCAGAGCGCCTAAATAAGTATAGAGCTAAGGGCAGCAAAATAAGCAAGCCATAAATGCCAGCATCGATTCGCCACAAGGCTAAATTTGGTTTTTCACTTTTTAGTATTTCACTGTTTGCTTGCGGTGAAAAAATGGCAATATCGCTATTACTTGGTTGATAATTAGCGTATTGGCCGCCACTATTCTTTGCTATTCCTTTGAGTAAAGAACCATTGAGTGTAGGCACTACAATTTGGCCGTAATTATCTTTTAAAAATCCGCCTTCAGGTAACTTTATTGGTGCACCTTGCTCAGTGCCAATACCGTAAATATTAAGTCGATACTGGCTACTGTTAGTAAAACCACTTATATCACTTTGCTGTTGTTGTTCAATACCATCGGTGATCAAAATAATATCACCATCTAGGTAGCCTGCTTGAGTGAGCAGCTCTTGCGCCATGTCTAAACCTGCCAGCACGTTGGAGCCTTTATCAGGCATAATTTCAGGGCTCAAACTAGGAATAAGATTAGCAAGGGTGGTTGCATCATTGGTCAGTGGAGAAATGGCATAGGCAGTGCCTGCGTAGGCTACTAATGCAGTATCACCTTCTTTAAATAACTCAATCATATCGAGGGCTTTAAAGCGAGATTGCATTAATCGATTAGGAGCAATGTCGGTGCTATACATAGAGTACGACATATCCATTACAATAACGCGGGCACTTTTGCTTTGAAATACAGGGACTTGCTTTTCCTCAAAACTCGGGCCTGCACTAAATATAATGGCTAAACTGCAAAATAACGCAACTAGCCACAGCGGCTGACGAGCCTGATTATTTGATTCACTCATAACAAATTGTGCTAAATGTGGCGCAATGAGTGGCGCCGATTGGGCTTTTTTCTTTTTAAGCATGGCAATAAAAAACAGCCCTAGGGCAGGGAGTAGCAGCCATAAAATAGCGGGGCGAATAAACTCAAAATCCATTAGCTTGGCTCCTTCAATGCACGTACTGTTTTTAAAAATGCCATTGCACTTATTAATAGAATGGCCAGTAATAACGGATAATAAAACAAGGCTGTTTGCGGGCGAAAGGTCTGCTCATCGGCACTAATTGGCTCGAGTTTATCAAGCTCTGCATAGATTTGTTGCAACCCAGCGACATCTTTGGCTCTAAAGTACAGACCCCCTGTTTGTTCGGCAATATTTTTCAGTAAACTCTCATCTAAATTGCTGCCCCCAGAGCCCATATTAAATAAACTAAAGCCACGAGGGTTATCTGAGCCGACTCCGATGGTGTACACTTTTATGCCTTCTTCACGAGCTAGTAATAGGGCATCTTCGGGGTCAAGGTTTCCTGCGGTGTTTTGTCCATCTGTTAGCAACACCACAATGCGATTACTTTCTTTTTTACTAGCAAAGCGTTTAACCGATAAGCCTAAAGCGTCACCAATAGCCGTGGCACGTCCTACTAAACCTATTTGTGCTTCAGTAAGCATTTTGCTGACGGTTTTTACATCACGGGTGAGAGGTGTTTGCAAAAACGCTGTATCACCAAACAATATTAGCCCAAGTCTGTCGCCTTGACGCTGCTCTATAAAATCGCTAAGCACTGCTTTAACCATAGTTAAACGGTCAACATATTGGCCATTATAAGCCATGTCTTGTTCTGTCATTGAGCCGGATAAATCCACAGCGAGCATAATGTCGCGACCTTCATTAGGCAGCGATATAGGCTCATCTAACCAAGTAGGGTTAGCCGATGCTGTTACTAATAATGCCCATAGCAACCATTCAAGAGTGTTTAACTTACGTGCACTGGGCTCTACATGTTGATTATTTAAATTATGCGATGCAAAACTTGGGATGCGTAAACGTGTCGTTGCATTACTTGCTGCGGGTTTTAATAGCAGTAACGTTAAAGGAAGCGGCAGTAATAAAAACAGCCATGGCCAGCTAAATTCAAACATGCAGTGGCTCCTTTAGCTTAAATTGTTTAATAGCTTGGCGAAACTTATCACTGAGTGCCGGTGGTGTTTGTGCTGTGCTATATAGGCTTGAAATTTCATCTTCATTAAAACGAATTGCAGCAAGTTGACTTAGGGTTTTACACCAGTTAGCTGTGGATTGCGCTGCTAAGCGTGGATCGTAATAGGTGATCACTAAACGCTTTAAAATAATATGCAATTGCTGCGCTGATTGTTGTTGATTAGCTAATTTAATCGCATTACGTTTTGGTTTTTTAAATTGATAGTTTTTGTACATAATTATAATTAAGCCACACACTAAGCACAGTGCAATGCTAATAACTACCCACCAAGCAGGGGCTAACGGCCACCAGTCAACGTGAGAGGGAGCAATAATATCGTGAAGGCCATCAAGTGGGGAGGTTTGCATGATTTATCTTCTCACTAATTGCAGTTCCAGCGCAGTGGCTGCATCGAATGATAATAGGTTAAGCCCAGATTTTGTTAAACGATTAATACGCGCGCTAAATGCTTGCTCGGCATTATTGGCAAATCGTTCTCTAAAACTGTTATCCATCAAAGGGAGGGCAAACTGCTGATTATTAGCACTTACCGTAACCGCTTGTTGGAAAGCAGGTAACTTATGCTCGAAGGGGTCGCTAATATGGCAGCCTATTAACTCACAGTGCCGCGCAAGTAATTCGAGTTGTTTAAAGCTGGCGTCATCTAAGGCGTTAAAATCGGATACGATATAAACCAAACTACCGGGTTTAGCTAAGTGATTTAAACGCTTAAGGTTGTCACTAAAGTTATTACTGGCAGGTTTATCAATATTTTCAAGTGCCTGCTGATGGGCGTCGCATAAATTATGACACAGCTTTAACACGGCCTTTTCACGGGCACTAGGTTTAAGCTCTAAATGCGAGTGCTGATTAAACACAATACCGCCAATTCTATCGCCACGTTGGCAAGCAGACCATGCAACTAAGGCGCTAATATGTGCAGCTTGCACCGACTTTAATAATAATTGAGAGCCAAATAACATGGAGTTTGAAAAGTCGGTAAATACAAATACCGGGCGTTCTTTTTCTTCTTGAAAAAGTTTGGTGTGGGTTTCACCGGTACGAGCCGTGACCCGCCAATCAATAGAGCGTATGTCATCACCGTGTTGGTAATGGCGCACTTCGGCAAACTCCATGCCACGGCCTTTATGCGGCGCTAGATATTGCCCCGCTAAGGTATTTTTTATTCTAACTTTAGGTGCCAGCTCAAGCAGTTGCGCTTTTGCTTTATAATACATCAGCTCTTTAAGCGATAAATTAACACCATGGCTATGACTTAATTTAAGCCATGCCTGAGAATCAAAGTGTGTTTGCATAACTTAAGGTACAGCAACTAGTTCAACAATACGGCTAATAACCTGATCTTTTGTAATACCATCGGCCTGTGCTTCGTAACTTAAAATAATACGATGGCGTAATACATTATGTACCACAGCTTGAATATCGTCAGGCGATACAAAATCACGACCACTTAACCACGCATGAGCGCGGGCACATTTATCCAAAGCAATCGTGGCACGTGGGCTGGCGCCGTATTCAATCCAGCGGCCAAGTTGCTCATCTAAGTTTGCGCCTTCTCGAGTAGCAATAATCAACTGAACTAAGTATTGCTCTAGTGGCTCTGCTAAATACAGACCCAAAATCGCTTTTCTAGCGGCAAACAGCTCTGCTTGCGAAATTTGCTCAAGCACTGGGGCTTCATCACTAAGTGCTTCACCACGGGTTAGGCGTAAAATATCAAGCTCGTGCTCTGCACCTGGATAATTAATACTTAAATGTAATAAAAAACGGTCTAATTGCGCCTCAGGTAGTGGGTAGGTCCCTTCTTGCTCAAGCGGATTTTGTGTTGCCATCACTAAAAACAGGTCACTAAGTGGATACGTATTTTTGCCCACAGTAACTTGGCGCTCGGCCATTGCTTCTAATAAAGCTGATTGTACTTTCGCTGGTGCTCGGTTTATTTCATCCGCTAATATGAGGTTATGAAATAAAGGGCCTTTTTCAAACACAAACTCACTGGTTTGTTGACGATAAATATCAGTGCCGGTTACATCGGCAGGTAATAAGTCTGGGGTAAACTGAACACGCTGAAACGAGCCTTCAATACCTTTTGCTAAAGCATTAACCGCTCGCGTTTTTGCAAGCCCCGGAGGGCCTTCAACAAGTAAATGACCATCGGCTAATATAGCAATTAAGAGTGCTTGAGTGAGCGCTGGCTGGCCAATAATTTGGGTGTCTAAATACGTTTTTAAGTTTGAAAATGCGTTAGCTGCCATAATAAGTGGACTGTCCTCGTCAGCTTAAATAATACCTAAAGTGGTTAGGTAACAAATACTGAGCTAGTTATAAGGTTTATAAGTGGATAACTCAAGAGTTAGACTGATTTTTTGAAAATAGTTCGTTATTTTTTAACGCTTTTTAGCCTAACACAAAACTTTGTAAAACCTGCTAAAAAAGCCTATTGTATTACCCTTACACAATGTATGTAGTGATTTACAATGGCGCTTTATGATTAATTTACGTTTATCTATTGGCTTTATCACACGGGTTGTTTAGAATCGAGGAAAACATACAGGTCTGACCTGTCAGCGGGAGAGAATAATAAATGTCTGAGCAAAACATACTTAAAACACCAAAAGGCGACCGTATTGCCATTGTAAGCGGCCTACGTACTCCTTTTGCTAAGCAAGCAACTGCGTTTCACCATGTACCAGCATTGGATATGGGTAAGCTAGTAGTTAATGAAATGCTTGAGCGATTAAATTTCGACAAGTCAGAAATCGATCAACTGGTTTTTGGTCAAGTAGTACAAATGCCAGAAGCGCCAAATATTGCACGTGAAATTGTATTAGGTACAGGTATGCCAGTGGGCGTTGATGCATATTCAGTGTCACGTGCGTGTGCAACTAGCTTTCAAGCAATTGCAAATGTTGCCGAATCTATTATGGCAGGCTCTGTAAACGTGGGTATTGCTGGTGGTGCCGATTCATCGTCTGTATTGCCAATTGGTGTAAGTAAAAAATTAGCCGGCAGTTTAGTCGATTTAAACAAAGCCCGTACGCTTGGTCAGCGTTTAAAAATATTCTCAAAACTACGTTTAAAAGATTTATTACCAGTACCGCCAGCGGTTGCTGAGTACTCAACGGGTTTATCAATGGGACAAACAGCTGAGCAAATGGCTAAAACCCATAATATTAGCCGTGAAGATCAAGATGCTTTAGCACATCGTTCTCACTCATTAGCAACTCAAGCTTGGGCCGATGGCAAGTTAAAAGATGAAGTAATGACGGCGCACTTACCGCCTTATAAAAGCTTTATTGAAGAAGATAACAATATTCGTAAAAACTCAACGGTTGAAGGCTACGCTAAGCTTAAACCGGTATTTGACCGTCAGCACGGCTCTGTGACTGCCGCTAATGCAACCCCATTAACCGATGGCGCAGCTGCAGTGTTAATGATGAGCGAAAGCAAAGCAAAAGCATTGGGTTACGAAATATTAGGCTACGTACGCAGTTTTGCGTTTTCAGCCATAGGCGTAGAAAAAGACATGCTAATGGGGCCTGCCCACTCAACGCCAATCGCGCTTGATAGAGCAGGTATTACGTTAGCTGATTTAGACCTTATTGAAATGCATGAAGCGTTTGCATCGCAAACCTTAGCGAATATGAAAATGTTTGCTTCAGATAAATTTGCACAAGAGCACTTAGGGCGTAATAAAGCCATAGGTGAAATTAACATGGATAAGTTTAACGTTAACGGCGGTTCACTCGCTTATGGTCACCCATTTGCGGCAACCGGCGCGCGTTTAATTACACAAAGCTTATACGAGCTTAAGCGTCGTGGCGGTGGTTTAGCGTTAACGACTGCCTGTGCTGCGGGTGGTTTAGGTGCAGCCTTTGTATTGGAGAGTGCGTAATGACAGATTCAGTATTTAATTTAACGGTTGATGATAACAAAATAGCCGTGGTAACCATTGATGTGCCGGGTGAAAAAATGAATACCCTGCGTGACAGCTTTGCTGATGATTTAAAAGCATTATTAGCACAAGCTAAAGAGCATGCAGTGAAAGGTATGGTATTTATTAGTGGCAAAAGTGATAACTTCATTGCCGGTGCTGATGTGAAAATGCTAGACAGCGTTGAAAAACGCGAAGATGCATTAGCTATTAGTGAGTTATGCCATCAAGCATTTTTTGATATGAAAAAACTACCGTATACCACGGTTAGTGCTATTCACGGCGCTGCTTTAGGTGGTGGTTTAGAGTTTGCTTTAGCATGTGATTATCGCGTTGGTACAGATAGCGATTTAACTAAAATTGGTTTACCAGAAGTACAACTAGGTTTATTGCCTGGCGGTGGTGGTACACAACGCTTAACTAAAATCGTGGGTATTCAAAAAGCCCTTGAGTGGATGCTAACTGGTAAGCAAATTCGTCCAAAACAAGCTAAAAAAGCCGGTGTATTGGATGATTGTGTTCCACAAAGCGTACTGCTAAAAGTGGCCAAAGAGTTTGCTGCGAAGAAAAAGCCACAAGCTAAAGAGCCTAAACTTGATAAGGTCAGCAAGTTATTAGAATCAAACCCGTTTGGTCGTAACTTTATCTTTAAAAAAGCTAAAGAAAACGTACTTAAAAAAACAGGTGGTCACTACCCAGCGCCGCTTGCGATTATTAAAGCGGTTCGTGCAAGCGTAGAGCTTGATGAAATGAAAGCGTATAAAACCGAAGCCGAAGGCTTTGCTACGTTAGTAATGAGTGATGAGTCTAAAGCACTTCGCGGTATTTTCTTTGCAACCACTGAAATGAAAAAAGAATGGCGCAACGATGACGCTCCTGCGATTAGTAAAACTGCTGTGTTAGGTGGCGGATTAATGGGCGCAGGTATTGCCCATGTAAGTGCGGTTAAGGCTAAATTGCCGGTACGTATTAAAGATGTGGCAGAGCAGGGCATAAGTAATGCCATGAACTACACATACAAAATCTTAGATAAACGCCTTAAGCGCCGTATTATGTCTAAAGCTGATATGCAGTTAACCATGAACCGCATTACTGGCACTACGGATTACAGCGGCTTTAAGCACATAGATTTAGTGATAGAAGCGGTATTTGAAGATTTAGAGCTTAAGCAAGGTATGGTTGCTGATGTTGAGCAGCAATGCCAAGCGAATACTATTTTTGCAAGTAATACTTCGTCATTACCTATTTCGCAAATTGCAGCAAAAGCAGAACGCCCTGAAAATGTAATTGGTTTACATTATTTCTCGCCAGTAGAGAAAATGCCACTGGTAGAGATCATTCCTCATGAAGGCACGTCACAAGAAACCATTGCTCGTGTAGTTAACTTTGCACGTAAGCAAGGTAAAACGCCAATTGTGGTAAAAGATATGGCTGGTTTTTATGTAAACCGTATTTTAGCGCCATACCTTAATGAAGCGGCTAACTTAATGCTTGCTGGTGAGCCGATTGAAAAAATAGATGCGGCTTTAGTCGAGTTTGGTTTTCCTGTTGGACCGTTGGCATTGCTGGACGAAGTAGGTATTGATATTGGATCTAAAATTGCGCCAATTCTTGAAAAAGAATTGGGTGAGCGTTTTAAAGGACCCGATGCTTTCTCACGCATGATTGATTCAAAACGTCTTGGTCGTAAAACAGGGCGCGGCTTTTATGAATACGACAAGAAAGGTAAGAAGGTTGATGAGTCAGTCTATGAGCTACTAGGTGTAACCCCAGCCCCACGTTTAAATAAAAACGAGATTGCTAAGCGCTGTGTTTCACAAATGCTTAATGAAGCGGCTCGTTGTTTAGATGATGGTATTATCGCAAGCCCGCGTGATGGTGATATTGGTGCTATTTTTGGTATTGGTTTCCCACCGTTCTTAGGTGGCCCATTTAGCTACATGGACAAATTAGGTGCGAGTAAAATAAGCTCTGATATGTCTACATTGGCTAACAGCAATTCCATTTTTGCACCCTGTGAATCACTGGTTGCAATGGCTGATAAAGGCGATAAGTTTTACACTACAGCCACTAAAACAGCTGAAGTTGAGTCAGAGCAGGCAGATAATAAATCGACTGATACTCAAAGTGAGATGACTGAACACAAAGATTAATGTCTTAAGTTAACGTAAAAAAGCCGCAAATTATGCGGCTTTTTTTATGTTTGATAATCAGAAAATATAGAGATATAGACGCTTATTTACAGTAAGGCTTCAATAGCCTGTTTGTCTTTATCTGGCATGTTGTCGACCACCAAATTAAATGAATTATCAATCATACGCTCAATTTCACCTTGTGGTATTGAGCCGTCTAAAATCACTGTATTCCAAAGGCGTTTATTCATATGATAACCTGGAATCACCGAAGGAAAAATATCTCGTAATGACTGTGCTTCATCAGGGTCGCACTTTAAGTTTAGCCACCAAATAGGTTCGCCGTTTTCATCGGTTTCACCCTCATTGCTCAGTGCAAGGGTGGCGAACATCTTATGGTTTACTTTATATACATCAACATCTTTAGCAAAAGGTTGCGTTAGTTTAACTAACGGTTTGTTCATTAAATAAGTATGTACAGTTTGTTGGTTCATGAGCCATTCCTTGAGGTCATAATCGATAACTTAACCATAGCAGCTTTTTGCCACTAGATAACACGTGTTTCAGTCTAAATTACAGATTTATAAGTCAATACGAAGTAAGAAGCTAATCATATCACTTTATTGTTGAACAAAATCAGTTTCGTGGTATGTTTCTCGCAATCAAAAAAACAATAGGAATTCACCCATGCCAAAGGCGAGTGATGTTAAAAAAGGGACGGCTATTGACTTTAATGGCCGTGTATTAGTAGTAAAAGATATCGTACGCTCAGTACCACAAGGTCGTGCTGGTGGTAGTTTATACCGTATGCGTTTATACGATGTAGTAACGGGTAGTAAAGTTGACGAAACATTTAAAGACAGCGATATGCTTAATCTTGCTGATTTAACCCGTCGTGAAGCCATGCTGTCGTATATTGATGGGGATGAGTATGTCTTCATGGATAATGAAGATTACACGCCTTACAATTTAAATAAAGACGCCATAGCGGAAGAAATTCAATTTGTTAATGAAGAAACCCAAGGTGTGCACGTTATTGTAATTGACGGTACTGCTGTAGGTCTTGATCTTCCTTCAAGTGTTGAACTTGTTGTTGAAGAAACCGACCCTTCAATTAAGGGAGCTTCAGCAAGCGCTCGCTCAAAGCCTGCACGCTTATCAACGGGCTTAACGATTCAAGTACCAGAGCATATTTCAACGGGTGATCGCATCCGCATTAATACTGCCGAGCATAAGTTTATGGGTCGTGCTGACAAATAAGCTGTGATGAATTGATAATTGAGAGCCGAGCTTTTAAGTTGCTCGGCTTTTTTGTGTCTGATTTAAAAGGACTACAATTAAATAATACGTTGCTTTAATTTTAGCCAGTTAAACGCTATTATACGCGCCTCAATTTTTAAGCAGTTTGATGACCATGGTATTATTTATTTTACTGAGCGGTGTGTTTATCGCACTTATGTATATTGAAACCATCAAAAAAGGTATGCCTGTGAAGCGCTGGTTATTTTTAGGCGGATTGTTGGGACCTGCAGCGTGGTGTTTATTTAATCTACATTATCGACGTGCATTAATACGCAATACCGGCATAAAAACGTGCCTATGGCGTGCTTAACTTGTTGCTCTAATTAAACTGAGTTTTGATTGGCTTTGTTGTTGTTTTAAAAACGCAGTAAATTCATCTTTTGAGAGTGGTTTAGAGTAGTAATAACCCTGAAGTGTTTCACAGTTAAGCTCTTCCAGTATGCTTATTTGTGAGGCTTGCTCTACACCTTCAGCAACTACATGTAAATCAAGGTTATGTGCAATAGTGACAATAGAGTCCACCATATTGCGGCCACGCTCTGTCTTCATATCATCAATAAAGGCTTTATCTACCTTAAGCGTATTTAGTGGAAACTGTTTCAAATACGCCAGCGACGAATACCCAGTACCAAAATCATCCATAGCTAAATGAATGCCGCGGGCACTTAAAGAGCGCATAATCGCAATGGCTTCTTGTGGGTCGTCCATTACGGTGCCTTCGGTGATCTCAAGTTCTAAAAAGTAAGAGGGCAGTTCATTTTTTTGTAAAATCACATCAATGCGCGAAGTTAAATCGGGTAGGCTAAATTGTTTTGCTGATAAATTTACCGCAACACGAGCGTTAAATAATCCAGCGTCTAACCATTGTTTTACGTCACGACAAGCTTTGTTTAAAACCACTTCACCAATTTCAATAATTTGCCCTGTTTCTTCGGCGATTGGAATAAATACCCCCGGGCTAATAACCCCCTTTTTCGGCGTAATAAAACGCACTAAAGCTTCCATTCCAGCAAGCTTACCAGTACGAATATTCATTTTAGGCTGATAATACACCTCAAAGTGATCTTCTTTTAAGCCAAAGCGCATTAGGTTTTCTATTTGTAGTCGCTTTACTGCTTGGCGGTTCATGGTGTCATTAAAGAACAAGTAGCTGTTACCTTTCTTTTTCGCATGATACATAGCGGTATCGGCGTTCTTTAATAGTATTTCAGGGGTGTTACCATCTTCAGGGAACAGTACTATACCCACGCTTGAGGTGATAGCAAGTTCATGACCTGCCATTTTAAACGGTGTAGCTATTGCCGCTAAAAACTGTTTAGCCATACGGGTGATAGTGAGAATATCGTTGGTGTTTGACATAACCAGCGCAAATTCATCGCCGCCAAGGCGATAAAATACATCATTTTCACGGGTAAGCTTATTTAAGCGCATAGCAAGCTTTGCCAGCAAGCTGTCACCTAACTGATGACCCAATGAGTCATTTATCTTTTTAAAGTTATCTAAATCAAATACTAACAATGCATGGTGTGAATGCTGCTTTGCTAGTTTTTTTAAATCAGAAAAAAATAAATTACGGTTAGGTAAGCTGGTGGTGCGATCTCGATTGGATAAATTATTGAGCTCTGACTCCGTTTTTTTACGCTCGGTTAAATCAGAATACACCACCACGTAATTAGTTATTTGATTTTGCGCGTTTTTAATTTCATCTATCGAAATTTCAAATGGCAGTAGGGCATGGTCGCTATTGCGCAGCTTTACTTCTTCTTGAATATGCTCGTGCTTTCGAACGGTGTCTTTTATAGTTTCTATGTAGCTTTTGTCGTAACCTGCTAAATGAAATTCTTTTTTAAGGTATTGCTCACGCACACCGCCAAACAAAGTTAAAAAGCTTGGATTAATATCAACAAGCTTAAAATCTTTATCATAAATAGCCAGTGCATCCGTGAGTGACTCAACGCATTTTGCAAATAGATTTAGTCGTTCTTCGGTTGATTTGAGCTGAGAAATATCTCTCACCGTGCCAGTCATTCTCAGTGGGCTAAGGTTTGCGTCTTTTTCAATTATTTTTCCACGGTCGAGTACCCAATGCCATTTACCAAAGCTATCTTTAATTCTATAAGTAGCTTCAAAAAAAGTACTCTCTTCAGCAAAGTGTTTTTTTAGTAGGTAATCTACATGAGTTAAATCACGAGGGTGTATAAGGCTTTTATTAGGTGGGAATTCTACTAGATTGTTGTTATTCAACACGTACTTGTCGTTAATACGAATAACTTTGCCGGTTTTTATATTCCAGTCCCAAAGCGTGTCACCACTACCTTCTACGGTACTTTTTAAGCGTTTTTCAGATTGCTGTAATTGGGAATGTGAGCGCTTGAGTGAGTGAATAACTGTTAAAAAGTAAATTAACAGTAATGACATTATTGCACACACGCTAACGACTAGCGCATTTAAGTTCAAGCTAAATGATGACTCAAATGCACTAGCAGAGTAGGCGGTGACCAAAGTGGTCAACAACAGAATGTATTTTATTATTTTTATTTTGTTCATTGTCTTACTTCTTATTTACAAAAGACAATCTAAATCAAGCGCGAGCAAGAGTCAAAGAGAATGCGAATAAAGTGGTAGATTCTCCGATTGATTCACAGATTTAGCGCTTAAAAGCTCATATCTTGGGCGATCAGCATCAAAAATTTCAGCTGCATAGTTTTTTAAATCTTCAAGCGTTAATGCGTTTAAAGAATCTAGCAGGCGTTGCTGCATATTAAACTGATGATCGCCATTGCCAATTGCAAGCCATAAACGTTGTGAACGTAAACGCAAATTTTTGTCTTTTTCGGCAATATGCGTCACTAGCCCATGTTTTTGTTGCAGCCAGGTTTGCTCTGTCAGTTCATCAATGGTTGATAAATATTGACTAATAAACACATTATGCCTGTGCAGTAATGTGCTTGGTTCAAATTTAGGTGACTGAATATAAAAAGCAATTCCGGCACGGGTGTTAAAGGGCGCATAACCGGCACCAACTAAATAACCTAGTTGTTGTGTGGTCCGTAGCTCATTGAAATAATCTTGGTTAATTAAATGATTAAGCGCCATCATTTTTACTTTTTCATCAACATCATCGCTTAATGCTTGATAATAAATCACCATGGCATTATCGCTACAAGCGAGCTCTAATTCGTAACGAGTCACTTTGGTAATTTCAAAGAGTGGGCGCTTTAAATCTTCTATAACGGCTGACTTTTTAAGGTGCAGTGCCACCTTTTTCTGAAACTCAAGCGCTTCATTTTGTTGCCAATTGCCATGTAAAAAAGACTCAACATGAAGTGCATTAAAAAACGCCTGTCTAAACTCATTAAACTGATGAAAGCAGGTATCTTTAAGTGCATTTGCTAACTCGTCAGGTTGTGGATTCCATGGCATTATTTTAGCGCCTAAAATACTAAAGAGCTCACTGACAGGTTTGTTTTGGTTGCTATTACGCCAGTGCCTTACCAGTTGTTTTTTATATTCGGCAAAGCGTTTAGCACAAATTTTTACGTTAAATAGTGCATCAATTAGCTGATCAACCAGCTCTAGTTGGCTTGAAGATAGCCCTGCAGTATGCAGGGTTAAGCCGCCTTGGTGAGAGGTTAAGTGATAACTTAAGCCCGCGAGCTCAGCTGGATAAAATTGCTCGCCAACACTATCCATAAACAAATCAGAAAACAATCGAGTCAATGCCATATGCTTTACATCTTTAACTGCAAAGTCAGAGTCCATGGCTAAATAAAAATGCCCTTTAGCCACTCTGAAGGTGGCATCTTGTTTAAACCAAAAATCAAAGCCAGCTTCTTTTACCAATAATGTTGGATGAGCTTGCTGCGACTCTATTGGGTATAGAACAACATCTTTAGCTAAATAAGGATTTGCGGTAGGTAATAACATTTCACCTTGTGGCTGACTAATTTGTGCCAGCGCTTCAAGCCAATGCAGTGACAATTTTTCAATTTTATACGGTGTGTTATACCAAGCGGCTGTGTGTTCAGGCTCTACACCCGGATGAATCAGCACTAAACGCATATTATGAGGGGTTAACCATTGCATCGCCATTTCATGAGTGGTGGCTTTAAAGCCTTCCATTAAATAGTCGCCTTGTAAGTAATTAACTTCATCGTAATGTTGCATGTTAATACTTAAATTGCTGACCCAGTCAATCAGCCGAGATTTTTCTTGGTTATCAAATGCGATTTGCAGCAGCTTTTGCTTATCTTGATAAAGGCGAGGGAGTTTGCCGATGTTGTTATTTATTAAGCAAATGTATTCAAATACCATTTCAATAATGTCTTCGTAGTATTCAATGCCTTCATCGGTCAGCGCCATACTAATATTAAAGTCTTTAAAGTTACTACCGTTGATACCACCCCCGGCAGAAAGAGCATTGATCCAGCCTTGTTCTTTTAGTACAGAATACAACGAGCCTTGCCCTTCGTACCCTAGTAAGTGGGCAATAAAACTAACTGTTTTATGACGGTAAAAATCGTCAATGTTTGGCATGGCAAAGCTAATAATCAGCTTTTGTACATGCTTGTGTGGCTCAATATGGAGCAACTTACCTAAGTCTTGGCTGCGATAAAGCGGTGCCTCTATGGGTGGCTTTAACTTGCTGTTATTGCCTTTAATCTGCCAGAAATATTGAGTTGCCCATGCCTCAAGAGTATCTAATGATTCATTGGCACAAATGACTAAAGTCATCCATTGAGCTTGGTAATGCTGATTAAAAAAGTCGCGTAACTCATCACTAATACAGCGTTTTCTATCAGCTAATGTTTGTAGGTTGCCTACAGAGAACTTAGCAAACGGATGTGCAGGGTTAACCGTTTCTTTATGCACTTGATAGATGCGCCGGCCATCATCTTTAATCTTTAATTTAAACTCAGCCTCAATCGCATTACGTTCTTTTTCGGTTTCTGCGGGATTTAAGGCGGGCGCTATAAAAAAACGGCTAAATTGTGCTAACGCCGATTCAATATGATTGTTATTAATATCAAAAAAGTAGCAGGTATGTTCCGTACCAGTCCAGGCATTGGTGTTACCACCAGATTGAGAGACAAAATTATTAAAGCTACCGGATTCGGGATACAGATCCGTACCTAAAAACAACATATGCTCTAAAAAGTGCGCTAAGCCTTGCCTATCAAGAGGATCGTCAAAGTGACCAGCGTTAACTGCCATGGAGGCTGCCGCTTTTACTGAGTCCTGATCGCGCACTAAAAGCACTTTTAGACCATTGTCCAGTGTTAGTGTGCGGTAAGCTCTGTTATCATTGGTGCTGATTTTCAAATGATGCTCCTGAAACTAAACGTAAATTGTTAACAACAGATGATAACTTCAGGAATGCGACGCTATTTACCTGAACATCATGAAAGAACTATTTTAAGAAAATAAATAGGTTTGAGTTATTAATATAGCGGAAATTCGAGCAAATTGGCTACTGTTTTATATTCTTTAATTGGTTGATTTTTTATGAAAACAATCTTGATAATGCGTCATGGTGAAGCAACACCGATGCACTCTGATGATGTCAGTAGAAATTTGACTTCTGTGGGTCAGCAGCAAGCTGAAAAAATGGGGCTATGGTTGCAAAAAATGCATGCTCCCAGTGGCCTGTTAGTTAGCCCCTATGTAAGAGCGCAGCAAACGGCTGAGGCTGTTAAAAAAAATAATACCTTTTTATTTGAAGAAACTTGTCACGATGTTATTCCTGAGGGCAATCCTCAAGTTGCTGCAGATTATTTAGAAACGTTAATTGCGCTTCACCCAGAATGCGATACCTGGCTTGTTGTTGCCCACATGCCTATGGTGAGCTATTTGGTTGATCAGCTATGCGCTGGTAATATGCCAATTTTTAATACTGGTGCTGTTGCCCAAATTAGTTACAATGAAGTGAGCCATAAAAGTGATTACATCACTATAGATGCGCCAGCTAATGTAACCGTATAAACTACGAACCTCCCCAGCTTAAAGCCTGACAATAAAACGTGGTTAGGCATATATCTAAAGTAAAATGGTTAACCACACACTAAAACTCAACACACTTAATACTGTAGATGAAACTACCGCACTGGCTAGGGTATCTTGGTGTTGTTTTATTTGGCATGCAATTAAATAGGCATTAACGCCTAATGGTGATGCACTTAATAGCACCAGTACTTTTAACAGTGACTCATTAAGTGTAAATACGTGAGTGCCTAGCAATAATACCAAGGCAGGTAATATGACTAATTTTAATAGACTGGCAATGGCCGCTGCTTGCCAGTTATCGCTAATTTTATAAAAAGCTAAGTTAGCGCCCAATACAAATAACGCACAAGCAATAGCTGGTTCGGCTAAAAGCGCTAAGCCATTAGTTAAGTCAGCAAATAAAGTAACCCCTGCCAAATTAACCAATAAACCAGTGCTAATACTTAACACTACCGGATTGAGTAGCATATTCTTGGAAAATGCTGACCAGGAAAACGCATGACTGGCGCTGTTTGCACTAATTAAAAAAGTAAGGGTGAACAATAATGCGCTATGAAAGGTAATGATCATAAAAATAATGCCCATCATTTGCTCGCCTAATGCGGCAATAATAATAGGTAAACCCACCAATACAGTATTGGAATAGCTACTGCCAAGGGCAAACACGCTATGGCGTTCGTATTGAGGATGTTTAGAGAGAATGTAGCGGTCAATAATTAGGGCAAAAAGGTAAACTAAAATAACCGGAATGTAAAAACTTAAAAAGCCATTTAAGCTGACACTGGTTTGTAAGTCTGCTTTGGCCATATTTAAAAATAAAAAGCTCGGCACACTAATATAAAAAGTAAACTTACTTAATCCCGCTATATGGATACGCTCTAAAAAGCCACTGCGGCTAGCAATATAGCCACATAGCACAATAAATATCAGCGGGAATATAATCGAAAATATATGCACTAAAAGGCTCTTGTTGATTAGCGTCTAAACTCATCACTTTGCGGTAAATTAATTAATATCAGTACTGCACCTTTACCGCCATATTCAAGTGGTGCTTGATGCATAGCAATAACGTCGGGGTGCTGCACTAAGTATTGCGGCACTTTATGTCTGAGGATATGGCCGCCAATTCCGTGTACAACACAGGCGCAGTAATAATGCTTTTTTTTACACTCATGAATAAGCCCTGCGAGCTCATCCTTGGCTACTTCTTTATTTAAGCCATGCAGGTCGAGGGTTAAATCAGGTATAAAATCCCCTCGGCGAAGTTGTTTCGCTAAAAAACGATCCTGACCCTGTTGCACATAATTAACAGTACCGTTAGTGTCTATATCGGGCACATATTCATCAGAAAAGAAAAATTCTGATTGTTGTTGCTTTTTTTGCTGGGCAAATTGCTTCGCTTGTGACACTTTAGGTTTATTACTAAAACGGTGAGTGTCTTGTTTGAACACGCGCGCACCGCTGATACTTTGACGAAACAAGTCAATGTCATCAGGGCTAATTAGATTGTTTGAGTGTGGATCTTTTTTCATAGCGGCAGTCTAAACAAAAAAGTGGTAAAAATCGAGTAAAAAGGTGTGATACCCAAGCAGCTTTGAGGTGCATAGTACGGCGCCAATAAGGTTAGTTTAAAAGCGATTTATACTGCGTTATTGATTTGAACAACAAAGTGACTATTACACTTGCAATCAATGCCTTGTTTAAATTACTTTTAATTCTAACTGTCACTCGCACCTAGAGGTGGCTTGGGTATACAATAGGGCAATCATGGGGCCCATAGTGTGCCCCGATTGAGTTAATTTTTTGAAAGTAGCAGGCAGATAATACTGATGAGTGAATTACTAATAGAAGAAGCAACCCTGGATGAAGCTGTTGCAGAACTTTCAACCTTACACGATTGGCTTCGTTGGACGACAAGTCAATTTGCAAGTAGCGGTATTTTCTTTGGTCATGGCACCGATAACGCATGGGATGAAGCGGTAAGTTTGTTATTACCAGCACTTAGCTTGCCAATTGATGCACCCAAAGAGCTGATGCATGCCCGTTTAACCAGCACTGAAAAAAACCGTTTAGCAGGCTTAATTGCCGAGCGCATTAACGATTTTACCCCAGTTCCATACCTGACCAACATTGCATGGTTTGCCAATATGCCATTTTATGTGGATGAACGTGTATTAATTCCTCGCTCGCCTTTTGCTGAGCTTATTAATAATCGTTTTACACCTTGGCTAGAGCAGCCAGAGTCAGTTGGGCGTATTTTAGATTTATGTACGGGCTCAGGTTGTATCGCGATTGCATTGGCACAAGCATTCGAAAATGCGCAAGTAGATGCGGTTGATATATCCTATGAAGCGCTTGAAGTGGCTGATATCAATATCACCGATTACCAACTAAGTGACCGTGTATTACCGATCCAGTCTGACGTCTTCAGTGGTGTACCTGGGCAAAAATATGACTTAATCGTAGCAAACCCACCGTACGTTGATGCTGAAGATATGGCTGATTTACCACGTGAGTTCCACCACGAGCCAGAGCTTGGGTTAGCATCGGGTCACGATGGCCTTGATGTAACACGTACTATTTTAGATCAAGCTAGTGAGCATCTAACAGATAACGGTTTGTTATTTGTCGAAGTAGGTAACTCTATGGTACATATGGATGCACTGTATCCAGGCGCACCATTTGAATGGATTGAGTTTGAACAAGGCGGATTAGGTGTGTTTGTTATTAGCAAGCAACAACTAGATGCCTACTTTGCACAGTAATAATTAATACTAGCCATTCATCCCAAATGGCTGGGCAAAACAATAGCCGAGTTAATTCTCGGCTATAAGTCATTAGGAATGAGGAAAGTTAATGGCAGGTAATAGCATAGGGCAGTTATTTAAAGTGTCCACCTTTGGCGAAAGCCACGGCGTTGCATTAGGCGGCGTAGTGGATGGCACGCCCGCAGGCCTTGAGATAACAGAGGCCGACATACAACACGATTTAGATCGTCGAAAGCCTGGACAAAGTCGCTATACCACGCAGCGCCGTGAGAGCGATCAAATTAAAATTTTAGCGGGCGTTTTTGAAGGTAAAACCACCGGTACCAGTATTGGTTTATTAATTGAAAATACTGATCAACGCTCACAAGATTATGGCAAAATTAAAGACGTATTTCGTCCAGGTCACGGTGAC